>JAAZNB010000641.1 GCA_012798515.1 Chloroflexota bacterium | reverse complement strand
CTGGTCGAGCTGCTGTCCGAAATGCGCCAGCAGTCCCGCCTGGATGAGATCGACCGCTCCCATGCCGAGCCGGCCCGCTGCGCTCGCTGCGGCTACCGGTCTCACTGTGACCAGCGCCTGTAGACCCGGCCAATCCGTACCGCGGCGATTCCGTGAACCGGTATGGTTTCCGGCATTTCCCGGCTATAATTAGAAACAATGCGTGATCCAGTCTCTCAACCGCGACGTTTTGCCGTGGCCTACCACCCTAATTTACCCGAGGCAGCCGTCGAGGCGCACAGCATCACTCGCTCCTTGCAAGAAGTTGGCGCCGAGCGGGTGGAAGTGGCTTCGTTGTACGACAACGTCCTGATGAACCACATCCAGGATAGGATTTTCGACGTGCTCATCGCCGTGGGCGGCGACGGTACCATGCTGCGCGCCGGGCGTTTGTGCGCCCCGGCCCATCTGCCTGTATTGGGCATCAACCTGGGTCATTTCGGTTTCCTCATCGAACTGCGGCCGGCCGATTGGCCGGCGCGTTTGGCCCTGCTCATGGAAGGCGGCTATCACCTGGAAGACCGCATGACCCTGCACGCCGAACACTGGAACGGGTCCGAGCGGTTGGGCGCCTGGGACGTACTTAATGAAGTGGTAGTATGCCGCGGGCAGTTCGTGCGCCCGGTGCAGTTAACTGCCAGCGTGGACGGTTACCCCATGTCCACTTACGTGGCCGACGGCCTGATCGCCTCTACCCCCACCGGGTCCACGGCTTACGCCCTGGCCGCCGGGGGGCCGATCATGCCGCCCGAACTGCGCAACATCCTCATCATCCCCGTGGCGCCCCACCTCAGCATGGACCGGGCCATCATCCTGGCCGAGGGCTCCAGCGTCAAGATCGAGGTGGAGACCCGCCACGAAGCCGTGTTCAGCGTGGACGGCCACGCCCCCATTACCATCCGCCTGGGTGAGTACGTGCAGGCCGTCACCGGGGAGAACGTGGTCACCTTCGTTCGCTTTCAAGACCCCGGTTATTTTTATCGCAACCTGAGCGGGTATAGAGAGCAGAACCATTCTATCAGTGGTGTCTAAATGTCCGACGAAACAACTTCTGCTTCGACGAAAACTTATTGTGTAAACCACCCCAACCGGGAGACGTACCTGCGCTGCAACCGCTGCGACCGGCCGATCTGCAGCGAGTGTGCCGTGCTTACCCCTACGGGGTATCGCTGCAAAGACTGCGTACGCAGCCAGCAAAAAGTGTACGATACCGCCCAGTGGATCGATTATCCCATCGCCGTCGTGGTCGCCGCGGGGGTAGCCTTTGCCGGCAGCTACCTGGCCTCCATCCTGGGTTTCTTTACCATCTTTATCGCCCCCCTGGCCGGGGTGGTGATTGCTGAAATCGTCCGTTTCCTCGTCCAGCGCCGCCGTTCCCGGCTGTTGTCCCGCCTGGCCACGGGTGCGGCCGTGGCGGGCAGCCTGCCGCTGCTGTTGTGGCGCCTGCTGGCCGTGCTGCTGGTGATGGGCTCCGGCTCTGCCATGAGCGGCCTCTTCGGCCTGCTTCCGCTGGTCTGGCAGGCGGTGTACACTTTCCTGATGGCCAGCACCCTGTATTACCGCCTGAGCGGCATCCAGATTCGTTAGCCTTTACCCGGCCTGTATCTTCGTGGAACTATGCTGACCGAACTGCGTATCGAGAATTTCGCCATCATCCAGGACCTGGAGCTGAATTTCTCCTCCGGCCTGACCACCTTCACCGGTGAGACCGGTGCGGGTAAATCGATCATTCTGGACGCCATCGAAGCCCTGATCGGCGGCCGGGCCGATGCCACTTCTATTCGCAGCGGGGCGGGCAAGGCGGTCATCGAGGCCGTCTTCCGCATCCCCCCGGCCAACCGGGGCGTGGTCACGGCCATCCTGGAGCGGGAAGAGCTGTTGGACGATCCGGACGAAGTCTCGTTGAGCCGTGAGATCCGCCGCGAAGGGCGCAGCGTGGCCCGCGTCAACGGACGTTCCGTCAGCGTCAGCCTGCTGCGCGAGCTGGGCGCCTTCCTGGTCGACATCCATGGCCAGTCCGAACACCTTTCCCTGCTGAATGTGCGCCAGCACCTCAACCTGCTGGACCGCTACGCCGGCACTGATGCCCTGTTGGAAGACTACCGCCAGGTGTATCACCGCCTGACCGCCGTGCGCCGTGAGCTGGAGCAGCTGCAACGCAGCGAACGTGACGCCGAGCGGCGCACCGACCTGCTCACCTTCCAGGTGCAGGAGATCGAATCGGCTCACTTGCAGCCCGAGGAGGAAGATGATCTGCGCCTGGAGCGCGACCGGTTGGCCAACGCCGAGAGCCTGGCCGCCCTGGTGCAGCAGAGCACCCAGCTGTTGGAGGAAGGCAGCCCGGAGGCCCCGGCCATCTCGGACCTGCTGGGCGAGGTGGTGCGCGCCGTGCGCGAGCTGGCGCGCATCGACGCTTCCCGCCAGGCGCTGGCCGACCAGGTAGAGCTGGCCTCCGATACCCTGGTGGAGCTCGGGCGTGACCTGCGCGATTACCAGGAGCAGCTGGAGTTCAACCCGCGCCGCCTGGAACAGGTGGAAGAACGTCTCGACCTGCTGCACAACCTCAAGCGAAAATATGGCGGCAGCATCCCGGCCGTGTTGGCATTTGCCCAGGGGGCCCGCCAGGAGCTGGACACCATCGCCCATGCCAGCGAGCGCATCGCGGCCCTGGAGGAAGAAACCCGCCACATCCTCGAAGATCTGGCCCGCCGGGCGCAGGGCCTTTCCCGGCGCCGCGCCCAGGCCGCCCAGACCCTGGCCCAGGGGGTCGAGAAAGAATTGATGGACCTCAGCATGGCCGGCGCCCGTTTTCGCGTGGATCTGCGCTACGAGCCCGATCCCCGCGGCGTACGCCTGGAGGACGGCCAGCAGGTGGCATTCAACGACAGCGGCATCGACCGGGTAGAGTTCCTCATCGCCCCCAACCCGGGCGAGGGCCTCAAGCCCCTGGCCCGGATCGCCTCGGGCGGCGAGACCTCGCGCCTCATGCTGGCGCTGAAAAACGTGCTGGCGCGCGCTGATCACGTCCCGACTTTGATCTTCGACGAGATCGACCAGGGCATCAGCGGCCGGGTGGGCACCATGGTGGGCGAAAAGCTGTGGCAGCTTGCCCGCCGCCACCAGGTGTTGTGCGTCACCCACCTGCCCCAGCTGGCCGCTTTCGGTGACCAACACTACCGCGTGCGCAAGCTGGTGAACGCCGGGCGCACGACCACCCGGGTGGACTCCCTGGACGATCCGGCCCGCCTGGACGAGCTGGCTTTGATGATGGGCAATCAGAGCGAGGCCAATCGCTCGGCGGCCGGCGAGACTTTACAGCGCGCCCGCCAGCGTTCTGCTGAATTAACTGCTCGCGAATGATGGTATAATCCCGCAAGGTACACCTATGAAGCGAAAAATCTATCTCCTTTTCGGGATTGTGGGAATCCTGGGGCTGCTCTCCATGACAGTCCCGGTGGTTGCCAGTTCCCAGCAACCGCAAGTCTTTTACCAGACCCCTACCCCGGGTCCAGATGGCCGCATCCTCTACATTGTCCAGGCCGGCGATTCCTGTTTGAGCATCTCTTTGCTCACCGGGGTGGACGTCAACACCTTGCGCACCACCAATAACCTGGATCAGGAATGCTCCCTGCGCGAAGGCCAGGAATTGTTGCTGGGGATCAATGCAGCGCCGACCAACACCCCCGGCCCGGCGCCCACGGCCACCATCCCCTTGCCTTCTCCCACGCCGTTCAACGGCAACGGGCAGATCTGTATCTACCTGTTCAACGACGTCAACGGCAACGCCATGGCCGATGAGAACGAATTGCCGTTGGCCGGCGGCGCCGTCAGCGTCTCCGACCGCCTGGGCAAGGTCTCGCTGACCGGCAACACGCTGGACACCGGCGACCCGGTGTGCTTCGACGAAGTGCCGGAGGGTGAGTACAATATCAGTGTAGCCGTCCCGGAGGGCTATAACGCCACGACCAATACCAACTATCCCTTGCAGCTGAACGCGGGTGACCAGTCGACCCTGGACTTTGGCGCCCAGGTCTCCTCTGAGGTGGACGTGACCGCCACCACACCGGAAGGGAACCAGTCGCCCCTGCTGGGTATCCTGGGCGGGCTGCTGGTGGTGGCCGGAGCAGGGTTGGGCTTTTATTTTCGTACCATGAAACGCTAGCAGCGGGTAGTCCCTAAATAACGCCGGCTCGGGATGAGGGCCAATGCGCCCCCTCTGCGTTAAATAGCATGTTTACCTGTCAGCTCGCTGAGCGCTGGCAGGTTTTTTTCATAAATACCACGCGTTTACGGTGGAGAATCGCAAAGCACCCCTTTGTTGTCGCCTTTGGCCGTGCGTGGTAGAATCATAAAAGTGAGCATTACGAAGGAGGCTATGATGGAGCAGGAAGTGGCGACCTTTGCCGTTAAAAAAGGCCTTGCACAGATGTTGAAGGGGGGCGTGATTATGGACGTGGTCACCCCCGAACATGCCCGTATCGCAGAAGATGCGGGGGCAGTCGCTGTGATGGCTCTGGAGCGTGTACCCGCAGATATCCGCGCCAACGGGGGTGTGGCGCGTATGAGTGACCCTGACCTGATTATGAAGATCATGGATACGGTCAGCATCCCGGTGATGGCCAAGGTGCGCATCGGCCATTTCGTCGAAGCGCAGATCCTGGAGGCCATCGGCATCGACTACATCGATGAATCCGAGGTTTTGACCCCCGCGGACGAAGAGAATCACATCTACAAGCACAACTTCAAGGTGCCGTTTGTGTGTGGCTCCCGCAACCTGGGCGAGGCCCTGCGGCGCATCGGCGAAGGGGCGGCCATGATCCGCACCAAGGGCGAAGCCGGTACGGGCGACGTGGTGGAAGCAGTGCGCCATGCCCGCACGGTCCTGGGACAGATTCGCCAATTGCAGAACCTGCCCGAAGAAGAGCTGATGCACTTTGCCAAGGAAATCGGCGCACCCTACGAACTGGTGCTGGAGACCCGCAGCCTGGGCCGTATGCCGGTGGTGAACTTCGCCGCCGGTGGTGTGGCCACCCCGGCTGATGCGGCTCTGATGATGCAGCTGGGCGTGGACGGCGTCTTCGTTGGCTCGGGCATCTTCAAATCGGGCGACCCGGCCCACCGGGCGGCGGCCATCGTCAAAGCCGTGACACACTACAACGACCCGGCCATCCTGGCAGAAGTCAGCCGCAACCTGGGCGAACCCATGGTGGGCCGCCAGATCTCGGCCATCCCGCAGGGAGAACTGATCGCCGGGCGCGGCTGGTAATCCATTTAGGTTTCAGGTTTGATACGATATGAAATTAGGCGTCCTGGCATTACAGGGAGACTTCATCGAACATCAGCACATGCTTGCAGGACTGGGCGCTGAGGTCGTGCAGGTGCGATTACCTGCTCATCTGGAAGGTTTATCCGGTTTGGTGATCCCGGGTGGCGAATCGACCACGATTGGCAAGCTGGCCGAAGATTTTGGCATGATCGAGCCTTTACGCCATTTCGGCCAACAGCACGCCATCTGGGGCACCTGCGCCGGTGCGATCTTCCTTTCCAAAGACATCCACCGCCAACAACCGCTGCTGCGCTTGATGGACATCACCGTCGAAAGAAATGCTTTCGGGCGGCAGATCGACAGTTTCGAGGCCGATCTGGATGTGCCTGCATTGAACCACCAGGGTGAAGAAGAACGTCCCTTCCACGCGGTGTTTATCCGTGCGCCACTGATCGAATCCGTATCCGGCGGTGCGCAGGCGTTGTCCTGCCTGCCGGACGGGCGTATCGTGGCTGCCCGTCAGGGCCGCCTGTTGGCGACCTCTTTCCACCCGGAACTGACGGCGGACGATCGTTTTCATCGTTACTTTATGGAGCTGTCAAAATAGATATCCGTCCATTCAACTGGTCTGACCTACCTGCGCTTTATCGTTATCGCCACCAGATGATTTCGCTGGATAATGCGTATTTGTTGACGCGCGGCGGCCCTCTGGGCTTTTCGGCTGTGCTGGCCAACCTGCACCCGCATTACGGCAGTTACCTGGGGGTAGCCGGGGGACGAGAGCGCGCCCGGTGGATCGGCCAGTTGCGTCATATGATGGGAGAGCGCTCGGCGCGGGTCAGCTTTCTCATGCCTACCCGTGACCCGCAGTCGACCGCGGCCCTGGACCTGATCGAAGGGCTGGTGTGCCAGGCCGGCGATTGGGGCGCCTACCACGTGCTGGCCGACGTCGAAGAACGCAGCCCGGTGTTCGAGTTCTTCCGCCGGGCCGGCTTTTCGGTTTACGCCCGGCAGCAGATCTATCGTTTGATCCTGCCCGGTAAAGACGACCAGAAACGGCTGCCCAAAGGCTGGACGTTTGCCCGCCAGGGGGACGAGGCAGCCATCCGCCTGTTGTACCAGTCTCTGGTTCCCCCTCTGGTGCAGAGCGCGGAGTCGTTTTCGAGCCAGCGGTTGCAGGGCCTGGTCTTCCGCTACCAGGACGACGTACAGGGTTACGTCGACATCGTGGCCGGGCCGCGGGGTATTTTCCTCCAGCCCCTGATCCACCCTTCCTTGGAAGACGCCGCCCCGGTAATTTATAACCTGGTGTGGAACCTGTTCCCACTGCTGGGCCGGCCGGTGTACATCGCCGTCCGTTCGTACCAGGCCTGGCTGCACGACATCCTGGAGAAAATGCCGGCCCAACCGGGGCCCAAGCAAACCCTGATGGTGAAACATCTGGCCAACACGCAGCGCGCCCTTAACCTGAATTCACACCTGGCCGTGGTTGAAAAGCATCAGATCGAACCTACTGTCCCTATGGTTCAAAACTTGATGGAAACTACGGACCAGGCATACCGGTTCCGGCAGGTGGACCGGCTCCAGATACACAATATGAGGTTGAAGAAACAGAAGGATTATGGGACAACGATATATTACCGATGACATTCAAGCGTTGATGGACGTCTTGCCGCCCAGGATCTGCGACGCCCTGGTGGTGGCGAACAACACCGAAAACCTGCTTGAGATTGTAATGGATTTGGGCCGCGTTCCCATGGCCCGCTTTGTAAAAGACGAACTGCCGCTGAGCGAGCGCGAGATCAGTCACGAAGACATCGAATTCGTAGTCAGCCGCATTGGTGATTTTGACGCCGACAACCGGGCCGGTTTGGAGCGCACCCTGCATCGTATCTCCGCCATCCGCAACCGGCGGGCGCACATCGTGGGCCTGACGGCCCGCGTCGGCCGGGCCGTGTACGGCACCATCGATATCATCGAGGACCTGGTCGAGTCGGACAAGAGCATCTTGATCCTGGGCCAGCCGGGCATCGGCAAGACGACCATGCTGCGCGAGGCTGCCCGCATCCTGGCCGAGCAGAAACGCGTCATCATCGTGGATACCTCCAACGAGATCGGCGGTGACGGCGACGTGCCCCACCCGGCCGTGGGCCGGGCGCGGCGTATGCAGGTGGCCATGCCTTCCCTGCAGCACGAAGTGATGATCGAGGCAGTAGAGAACCACAACCCCGAGGTCATCGTCATCGACGAGATCGGCCGCGAGCTCGAAGCGGCTGCGGCGCGCACCATCGCCGAGCGCGGTGTGCAGCTGATCGGTACGGCTCACGGCCGTACCCTGGAGAACCTGCTGCTCAACCCCACCCTGTCGGACCTGGTGGGCGGGATCGAGTCGGTGACCCTGTCCGACGAAGAGGCGCGCCGCCGCGGGACACAAAAAACGGTGCTGGAGCGCCGCGCCCCGCCGACCTTCGACGTGTTGATCGAGATCAAAGAGCGCGATTACCTGGTCATTCACCCCGATGTGGCCGCTGCGGTGGATACCATGCTGCGCGGCTACTCTCCCCAGACGGAAGTGCGTTATCGCAATTCCGACGACGAGGTGGTGGTCGAGAAGGCCACCGCACCGGCCCTGGCCGGACGTAGCCAGGCCATGCCGCCCCAGGGTGGCCGGCGCGGGCCGGCCGGCGCCCCGGCCTACGAGCCGCCGCTGGCGCCGGTCCGCCAGGGCAGTACCACCCTGGTGAACCCGCCGCTCAACAACCGCAGCCCGCTGCCGCCGGAACCGGCGGACCTCTCCGAGGGCGGCGTCTCGCGCATCCCCCCGGTGCGCGTGTACCCTTACGGCGTGGCGCGCAACCGCCTGATGCAGGCCGCGAAACGCCTGGGTGTGCCCGTGGTGGTGGTGCGCGACCAGAGTGAGGCCGAGGTGCTCATGACCCTGCGCACCTACTTCCGCAGCCACCAGCAGCCCATTCTGGAGGCCGAGGAGCGCGGCATGCCCATCTATGTGCTGCGCGCCAACACGGTCAACCAGATGGAACAGTCCCTGGCCGAGATGTTCAGCCTGGCCCCCGAGGCGCAGGCCGCCGTCCGCGAAGATTATTCGGCCCAGACCCAGGAAGCTATCGAGACGGTATTGAACGGCCAGCGCTGGGCCGACCTGCCCCCCGCTTCGGCCGCCATCCGCCGCATCCAGCACGAGATGGCGCGCCAGGCCAACCTGGTGTCCCATTCTTACGGCAAAGAACCGCATCGCCGGGTGCGTATCTTCCGGGAATAGTCCCGGGGGCCTGCTGTGGGTTGGCCGGCCGCCGGTCGAACCCCGGCGGCCGATTTTAATAAAAAGGGATCACGCCTATGTTCATCACCCTGGAAGGTCCAGACGGCAGTGGGAAAACCTCTCAGATCCCTGCTCTGGCGGAATTTCTGCGCGAGCAGGGCTACCCGGTGTTGACGACCCGGGAACCGGGCGGCACGGTCATCAGCAACCAGATCCGCGCCGTCTTGATGAACATGGAAAATACCAGCATGTGCGCCCGCACCGAGACGTTGTTGTTCTGTGCGGCGCGCGCCCAGCTGGTGGACGAGGTCATCCGCCCCCACCTGGAGCAGGGCGACCTGGTGCTGAGCGATCGCTACGCCGACTCTACCCTGGCCTACCAGGGATACGGGCACGGCAACGACTTGCAGCTCCTGCGCCAGATCTTGAACTTCGCCACCGGCGGGCTGTGGCCCGACCTGACCCTGCTGCTGGACGTGGATTCCGAGCTGGGCCTGCGCCGGCGCAAGGACGGCGGCGGCGAGTGGAATCGACTGGACGCCTACGAGCTGGCCCTACACGAGCGTGTGCGCCACGGTTACCGGCAGATGGCGCTGGCCGAGCCGGAGCGCTGGGTAATCGTGGATGGCAGCCGCTCCTTCGAAGCCGTGCAGGCCGAGCTGCGCCGCGTGGTGCTGGAACGGCTGCAGCGCACCGTCAGCGGTCACGCCGGGCGCTGAACCCGGGTTCGATGGAAACACTTTTCTCACCCTACGCTTAAGTGATTCACACCCCCCTGGTATGATGGAGCAGTTACAATAGATGAGGAGCAGTCCGCTCTACGCCGGAGTCGAAGCAGGCTGAAGGACCGGCAAGTTAACCGCAAAAGAAAGGGCTATTTATCCATGATGAAGCATAAGATTGGGTTGGCGCTGACGCTGGTGTCGGTCCTGGTGTTGGCAGCCTGTGGGCAGCAAACCCCGGCTGCCACGGCTACCCTGACGGCTGAACCGACGGTTACCAGCGCACCGGCTGCCACCTTGCCGGCCGGAGAAGCTACCGGCGAACCCGGCGCCGTCAGCGGGCAGCCGGCTACCTGTTCGGTGGTGAGCATGCTGCCCACCCCGGGCCCCACCGAAGTCTCGCTCTTCCCGCCCCCCACGGAGGAGGATTGGAGCGAGGGTCCGGCGGACGCAGAAGTCACTTTTATGGAATACAGTGATTTCCAGTGCCCTTACTGCTCCGCCCTGGCCGAAGTCTTGAAACAACTGCACCAGGATTACCCGGACGACGTCCGTGTGATCTTCCGCCACTTCCCGCTCAGCGGCCACGATAAGGCCCTCCAGGGCGCCGAAGCGGCCGAAGCGGCCGGCCTGCAGGGCAAATTCTGGGAAATGCACGATGTCCTGTTCGAAAACCAGGACGAGTGGGCCCTGATGACGGCCGACGATTTCGACGCCTGGCTGCTGGAGCAGGCCGAGGCGCTGGACCTGGATATGGACCAGTTCGAGGCGGATTACACCAGCGACGAAATTGCCGAGAAGATCACCACCGCCCAGGAACGCGGCGCTGAGATCGGCATCCCCGGCACGCCGTTCATGTTGGTCAACGGGCTGATCTACTACCAGCGCCCGCGCGATTACGCCAGCCTGTCCGGCATTTTGAACCTGTTCAAGCTGGAAGATCGCCAGTACACGGCCTGCCCGCCCACCGTCATCGACTCTGGCAAGGATTACACCGCCACGCTGCACACCGAGAAGGGCGACGTGGTCATCCAGCTCTACGATGACGTGGCCCCGGTCACGGTCAACAGCTTCGTGTTCCTCGCCCAGGATGGCTGGTTCGACAACGTGCCCTTCCACCGCGTGATGCACGATTTCGTGGCCCAGGCCGGCGACCCCAGCGGCACCGGTTACGGTGGCCCGGGATATTTCTTCGATAACGAGATCGATTCCAGCTTGATGTTCGACAAACCGGGCGTGGTCGGCATGGCCAACTCCGGCCCCACTTCCAACGGTAGCCAGTTCTTCATCACCTACGCCGCCGCTCCCGACCTGGATGGATCGTATACCATCTTTGGCCAGGTGACCGAGGGCATGGACGTGCTGCAGCAGATTACCGAACGTAACCCCGATGCCGGCGGAGACCTGCCCGAAGGCGATAAGATCCTCAGTATCGACATCGAGGAGAACTAAACGTGACTTCCAACGGAAGACTCCACCTGCCGTCGCTCTGGCAGCTGTTAGGCAGCGGCCTGGCCCTGGTGGTGCTGGTCATCTCGGCGGTGGGTTTGTTCGTCGCCGGGCTGACGACCATCTCGGCAGGTGGAGTCTCCGACGCTGAAGTGTATCCCTTCTTCTCCCTGGCCTGGATCTGCATCCTGATCGGGGCCTTGCAGTTGCCGCCGGTCGTCCTGGCCATCCTGCGCCTGGCCGGCCGCCGGCCCCCGGCGTGGAAGCTGCCGGGCGGGCTGACCGTGTCTTCGGCCCTCATGCTGCTCTGGCCGCTGCTGCTCCTGGCCGGCACTTCCCTGTCCGATACCTCGCTCCCTGTCTGGGTGTTCACTCCCCCCATCCAGGTGCTGGCCGTGGCCTTGCCCTTGTGGTGGTTTGTGGAGCTGGGCCGGCGCGGCCTGAGCGCCGGCGGCGCGCAGCGCTCGTGGGGGATAACTTCTTTCAGCCTGATCGTTTCCCCGCCCTTGATCCTCATGGCCGAGTTCATCTTGCTGGGCGTCCTGGGCGTGGTGGCTTTGTTGTGGCTGGCCTCGCAGCCGCTGCTGGTCGAGCAGCTAAACCGCCTGGCGCAGCGCCTGGTGAA
The DNA here is from genome assembly GCA_012798515.1 of Chloroflexota bacterium. Lineage (GTDB taxonomy): Bacteria > Chloroflexota > Anaerolineae > Anaerolineales > Anaerolineaceae > JAAZNB01. The sequence goes on along the minus strand of JAAZNB010000641.1, from coordinate 5,395 downwards.
CGCCCAGATGGATCCCGAGGTCACCCTGCGCATCATCCGTCCCTGGCTGCGCAGCCCGCTGCTCATTTTCACTACCTTTTCCGTGGGCGCCGGCCTGATCCCCGTGTTGGAAGAGACCCTCAAGCCGCTGGCTTTGTGGGGGTGGACGCGCCGCCTGACGCCCTCCCAGGGCTTTGTGGCCGGGCTGTTGTGCGGCAGTATGTTTGCCCTGCTGGAATCGCTGGGCACGTTCGTCAGTCCACTGGGCGGCGAATGGGCGGGGGTGGTGTTGGGCCGCACCGGCACCAGCCTGCTGCATACTGTCACCACGGCCCTGGTCGGCTGGGGGTTGGCCACCGCCTGGTCACGAGAAGACTACCCCGGCCTGGGCCTGGTGTTCTTCCTGGGAATCGCCCTGCATGGCATCTGGAACCTGTTCAGCCTGGCCATCATGTTCCAGCCGATGTTGGGAGACAACCTGGCTGCTTTTCCCCTGGTCGACCGCCTGGAAGGGGTTGCCCCCTTTGCCTTGATGGTTTTGGTGGTAGTATTCTTCCTGCTGCTGGTGGGCGGCAACCGGCGCCTGCGCCTGGAAAAAGGCCGGCAGGAAAGCCTTGCACCGGCTGCCCCGCAAGAAGCGGTGCAGGCCGAACCTCCGCTCGTTTAGCCGCCTGAAGTACCGGCAGGCTGTCTATGCTAAAAATTCCCGCTGATCTTAATTGTTTTTATAACTGCTACGGCCAGGCCGCCATAAGCCCGCTGGTGTGGAGCGCTTTGCTTCCGTCCAGGAACGCCCCCCTCTTTTCATGGGGACGGATGACCCTGCCGATTTTAAGAAGGCCCTGGCTGGTGTGGCATTGATATGGCTGAACGGCCGCGTTTCGGTTAGAATTAGCGCGTTATTTCTGGTTGCACGAATCGTTTGGCAAAAAAGGGAAAATATCGATGGATTGGATTTCATTCGCAATTGACCTCGTACTCCACCTGGATAAATATCTCAACCTGATTATTGATTCTTTTGGCATCTGGACCTATGCCGTTTTGTTCCTGGTCATCTTCATCGAGACCGGGTTGGTCGTGACGCCATTCTTGCCCGGCGATTCACTCCTCTTCGCCGCCGGCGCCTTGGCGGCTGCCTCTCATACCCTGGATGTGTACATTTTGTTCGGTTTGATGGCCCTGGCAGCCGTTTTGGGCGACACGGCCAATTACTGGATCGGCCATTTCCTCGGCCCCAAGGTGTTTACCACCGACAGCCGCTTCCTCAAGCGCGAATACCTGGAGCGAACGCACGCGTTTTACACCAAGCACGGCGGGAAGACCATCTTCCTGGCCCGCTTCATCCCCATTATCCGCACCTTCGCTCCCTTCGTGGCCGGCATCGGGCGCATGACCTACGGCCATTTCATCACCTACAACGTGGTGGGTGGCATCGTCTGGACGGCCCTGTTCATCTTTGGTGGTTACTTCTTCGGGAACCTGCCTTTCGTGCAGAAGAACTTCTCGGTGGTGGTGATCGCCATCGTGCTCATCTCGGTCATGCCGGCTGTGGTCGAATACCTGCGCGGCCGCAAAAAGCCGGCCGTCCCGGCCGAAATGCCCGAGGCCTGAGCCAGATGAGTTCTTCCTGGGGAGCAACCCCGGCGCAGGGGTGAGTGTTAAACAGGGTGAGAGCCGGCAGGCCTGCCTGCCGTGGCAACCCGGAGGGTTGCAAAGCAAGTGTTTCGACAAAATTTGTTCGGTATAGTAGTGTTGTTTGAAAAGATGGAGTGAAATGAAGCGCGAAACGCTGTTGAACATCATCAGATCCCTGCTGGACCGCCTGGCCACCGTCGAGTTCTATGGCCTGGAGCATATCCCGCCCAAGGGCGGCGTGATCATCGCCACCAATCACCTCAGCCGCCTGGACATCCCCTTTCTGTTTATTAACCCGGTACGCAGTGACATCACTGCCCTGGTGGCAGATAAATATAGGGCTTACCTGTTCTTCCACTTTATTATCAAGACCGCCGGCGGCATCTACATCGACCGTTCCAAGGCCGATTTCACCGCCTTCCGCGCCGCCCTGGACGCCCTGCGCCAGGGCCGGGCCCTGGGGATTTCCCCCGAGGGGACGCGCAGTATAAGCGGGCAGCTCCTGGAGGGCAAATCCGGGACGGTCTTGCTGGCCGAGAAGGGCAACGTCCCCATCATACCGGTGGGGCTGACCGGCACCGAAGGCGGTTTCACCAAGATACTGACCTTGCAGCATCCCCACCTGGTGGCCCGCTTTGGCCCCATGTTCCGCCTGCCGCCGGTCTCGCGCGAACACCGCGACGAGGACCTCAAGCGCAACACCGACGAGGTCATGCTGCGCATCGCTGCCCTGCTGCCGGAGCGCTACCGGGGCTTCTACGCCAATCACCCGCGCCTGGGACAATACCTGGCCAGCATTTGAGCTAAAAAGCGTGCCTAAAAAAACCATTGTGGGTTGTTTTAATAACCCGCAATGGTTTTTGTTTTTTCAGCGTGGGCTTCTACGCCCTGTGAAAAGTCTTACTGTGCCCCGTCCGCTGCCGGCGGGGCGCTGCATTTCAACGTCGCCTCGACCTCATCCAGGGCGGCCTGGCGCTCTGCTGCCGGCGAGCTGGCCTGCTCGATCGCCTGCCACAGGCTGCACAGCGGCGCCTGCATCTTCTCGGTCAGCTGGTTGGCCTGCCCGGTCAGCTCCACGGCCCGCGGCCAATCCCCTTGCAGGGCGTAGCCCTGGATGAAGGGCAGCAGCTCACCGCCGTTGCGCGCCTGGTAACCCTGGCCCGCGGCTTCATCGCCCAGGGCGACTACCCCGGACCAATCCTGGTACTGGCGCGCCAGGTCGGCTTTCTCGTAGTAATAGCACCAGGTGTGCGCCGGCTCGCGGCCGAAGATGTCCTGGGGGACGGACGGGGCGTTGTCGCCGTCCAGGATGGCAGCCGTCTGGGCGATGGGGAACATCTCCAGGTCCACGTTCGACATGGGCTGCACGCCCTGGTAGATAGGATCCAGCACGCGCAGGCAGCCGCGGGCGTTGTTGTAGGTGACTACGATGCTGTCGTTGGTGGAACCCTCGAACAGCACGTTGCGAATGTCATATTTGATCGGCAGATCGGGTTTGAAATCGGCCAGCACGGCGCTGCCCCGGTAACGCCCCCCGTCGATGAACCAGTAGGCAACGTTGGTCGAATCCAGCTGGCCGCCGTAGAGGGCGTTCAAGGCGAAGCTGATCGAATAATCGCCCACCAGGCTGAAGGGCATTTCCGGGCCGATGACGGCCGTGCCTGGCTCCAGCGCCGGGGCGCGCCACTTGAGCTGCCAGTAATACTCCCGTTGGATGTCCCAATACAGGTTGTAGCGGTTGACGGTGCGGATCTGGGTGGCGATGGCCAGCCCCAGCAGCACGGAGAGGAAAGCGGTTTGCCGCGTGTGACTGCCGCCCAGCCAGTCGACCAGCCACACCAGCAGGATGACCCCGCCGAACATGGGGGCCAGGATGAAGCGGTCGGACCACAGCCCCACGATGATCTGGCGGTCGGTGATCCACACCGGCAGGCCGCCCAGCAGGATGCCCAGTACGCCGATCAGCCCGGACTGCCAGGCGAAGCTGGCCGCGGCCGGCGCGCCGGCCGCGCTTTCTCCGTCCTGGTCCTGGGCCCGCAGAGCCGCCCAGCCGGCCAGGGCCGCCACGGCCAGGCCAACGCCCCACGACAGCCAATTGGTCTTGGCGGCCAGATCGATGGTGCTGGGCGCCACCGTGTTGGCCCACACGAACAGGCTGGTGTGCAGGAAGTCCTGGATGGCGTGCTGCGCCAGGGCCAGCAGCGCTCCGCCGGGGTCGCTTTGCATGTGGATCAACAGCACCGGCGGGTTGGCGTCCGGCCCGGGGAAAAAGCGGCTGTAAAGCACGAAGCGGTAGAAGAAGAACACCGCCAGCACGCCCAGGTAGGGCAGCCAGGCCAGCAGGGTGCGTTTCACCTGCCGGGCGGGTTTTTCTTCCTGGGTGCGTATCAGGAACCACAACAAGAACGGCCGCAGCAGCTCCAGGCCGACGAAGTATTCCATGGTGAGCATGTGCGCCAGGGCGGTCAGCAGGGAGAGGGGCATTAACAGCCAGAAGCGCCGGGGGCGGCGGATGGACCACACCATCAGTCCCAGCGAGAGGGTAAACAGGGCGTAGGTGATGAAATGCTGGCTGTAGGCTACCGAGATGGTCTGCTGGCTGAAACCGGGGAAGACCGCCAGCAGCAGGCCCATCCAACGCACCTGCCAGGTGTGCCGGGGCCACACGCCGTTCAAGGCCCACACGAAAGCCAGCGTGGCCGCCCAGCGCATCAGCAGGGTGAAGACCTGCCAGGCCAGGGGCGCCATGCCCAGCAGCGGCACGGTGACCAGGTAGGTCCAGGCCGACACCGGGCGGTCGAACAGGAAGTAACTCCAGAAGACGGAGAAATCTTTGAAGCGCGACAGGAAGACCACCTGCCAGTCGTCCCAATAGAAACCCAGGTTGAACAGGTACAGCCCGTAAGCGGCCAGCATCACCAGCCACAGCAGGAGTGGGTAGAACCATACGGAAGAAACGAATTTGTGGAGACTCGTGCGCAAGTTGGCGTGCATACCGGTTGCCGCTTACTTTCGTAAGATGGTTTTCTGGCATAGAATCATACCACAGGTCATTTACCTCCCGGGCGCATCCGCTGCGGCCGGGAAGAAGGAGCGGAAGAGGACATGCTGTGGGATACTGGTGTGGGGTGGATCTTACTGGCGCTGGCTGTGTGGGGATGGGTGCATTCGATCCTGGCTTCCCTGTCTTTTAAAGATTGGGTCCGCCGCCGTTGGAGCGCGGCCGCCGACCGTTATTATCGTTTTGTCTATAACGCCTTTGCCGTGGTGAGCTTTCTGCCCGTGCTGGCGTTGGTGGGACTGCTGCCCGACCGGGCCATCTACGCCCTGCCTTTCCCGTGGAGCCTGCTGGGCCTGGCCTTGCAGGGCGCCGCCGTGGTGGGGCTGCTGGTCTCGGTGTCTTACACCGGCGGCGCTCGCTTTTTGGGCCTGGCGCAGTTGTTCTCCCCCGACCCGGCTCCGCCGCGCCTGGTCACGGCCGGGCCGTACCGCTACGTGCGCCACCCGCTGTATTCGTTGGGCCTGCTCTTCCTGTGGGCCCTGCCGGTCATGACCTGGAACACCCTGGCCTTCAACCTGGGGGCCAGCCTGTACCTGGTGGTGGGGGCGCTGTTCGAGGAGCGCAAGCTGCTGCGTGAGTTCGGCGCCGAGTACGTCCGCTACCGCCGGCGCACGCCCATGCTGGTGCCCGGCCTGCGCCTGCCCGGCCAGCGCCCGGAATGAGGGCCGACCGTAGGCGCCCATTGTGCGGCAGCGAAAACTGAACGCCGCGAAGCCCCCG
>JAAZNB010000640.1 GCA_012798515.1 Chloroflexota bacterium | reverse complement strand
CATTCTTGGGCCTGGCCGGTTGTTTGTGTCCCCCGTACTGCTGCCAGTGCACGCGGCTTTCGTCGTACCGGGCGCGGGCAGGGTCCTCCCCGTTCTCCAGGGGGTAGCCCAGCAAGACCACGCTCAACGGGATGACCCCCTCGGGCAGGTGCACGGCCTCGATCACGGCGGCGATGTTCTCCGGCAGGGGGTAGACCCCGGTCCATACACTCCCCAGGCCCATCCCGGTCGCAGCGATGAGGATATTTTGTGTGGCCGCGCTGCAATCCTGTACCCAATAAAAGCCGGCGGCGGGGTGGCCGGCGAGATTCAGGTTGCCGCACACCACGATGGCACAGGGAGCGTTGTACTGGCCTGTATCGAGCCTGGCCAACACCTTGCGGTCGGTAACCACCACGAACTCCCACGGCCGGCTGTTGCGGGCACTGGGAGCGGCCATGGCGGCCTGCAGCAGCCGGGTGATTTTCTCGGCTTCGACTTCTCGGGAGGCATACTGCCGGGTGCTTCTTCGTTTCAGAATAGTATCGAGGGTTTCATTCATGGCATAACTGAGGAGGGTTGGGGGTCAATATCGAATCGCCCGTGGGACGTCCCTGGCGGCCAGGACGCACAGTTTGGTGTCGTTGAGGCCAAACATGCCTTTGAAATACTGCTTTGCAGCGTTGATGCGCACCAGCTGTTCGTGCAGCTGGGGGTAGCTGGCCTGGGCAACTTTCTCGACCGTGTCCCAGTCCGAATCCACCAGCAGACGGGCGAAGTTGGCCCCAACCCACTTGATGCGGCACACGTCGGTCAGGCGGGTTAGTTCCAGGATCTCCTGCGCGGGAATGCCAGTTTCTTCGCCCAGGGCCTGGCGGTCGGCTGCGTTTTTGACCCGGGCAAACAGCTGCCGGGTGTTGGCGATGCCTAACAGCGCCAGCTTGGACACCGTTTCGGGGTCCAGGCCGGGAAAATCGGCCAGATCGACCGGTTTGGGCAGGCTGCTGTTGATCTCTCTCTTGAGGATGACCAGGTACTCTTCGGGCAGGCCGCTCTTTTGGGCCAGGGCCTTGATCTTGGGCGGCGTTTTCAGGGCCGCCAGCAGCTGGCTCAAAACCTGGAATCCCTGGGCACGCAGACAATCGAAACGCGGGTGGAGTTCCTCCTGGAGGATCCTCCGGCTGGGCAGCAGTTCGGCTGTGGCCAGCTGTTTTTCGTAATCCTGCAGGGTGATGCGGCTTAGATCGATGTAATAATCATCTTCCATGTGGGGGCTCCGAGAAAAAGTTCCCACGAACGGGAATTCGAGCTCGATGTCAATAAAATTGTACCTCCAAACGGTCTTGAGCGGGCCGGGCCAGGATCAGGATATGCTCCTGCGGGAAGCGAAATCCAGGCGTATCGATCTCCACCAGGCGGCGCCATTTTTCCTCGTTCATGGTCAGCGTGTGCAGATGGGTGATCTCTAACCCCTGGTGGGCAAAGGCAGCGCGGTATTCTGCTTCGGTAAAGTACTGGTAACTCTCGAAACGCTCGGTTTTCCACAAACCTTTGCCCAGGAAAATGGATTTGGTGATGTAGCGGGTAAAATCGCGCTGCGACAGCTCGATGCAGTGCGGGTCCGTGGCCTGGCGATAGGTGATGCGGAAAGGATGGTACTGCTGCGCAAAGATTTCGAAATTTTCACGGGCCAGGGAACTGCGAAAGCGGATGCGCAGCCGGCGATGGGGATCGCCCGGCGGTTCCAGGCCATCGAACAGGACCAGCCAGCCCCCGGCTTCCAGGCAGCCGGCTGCCCCGCCGAGGGCCTCTGTGACGCGCAGCTTGGCGGCGGGAACGTCGATCTCGTTCCGCTCGGGGGAAAACCCGGCCGAAAACACTTCGTGCAGGGCATTGACCAGCAGCACAACGTCGAACTTTCCCAGGCCGGCCAGCAGGGTGGGATCGGTAAAATCGCCCTGGATGCAGCGCAGGCCGGGATAATCTTTCCGGCAGCGAGCCAGGGATGGGGCCTTGAGATCCACGCCAAGCGAAGCCGGCAGGCTGCACCATTGGTCGTGGGCGTCCAGCAGCGTGCCGATCACCTGGCCCTCGCCGCAGCCCAGTTCGAGCAGGCGCAGTGCCCGGCCGGCCTGTGGCGCCTGGCTGCGGATCAGCTCCGAGACGGCCAGGATGGCCGCCCGCTTGCCCAGGTTCTCCATGGGCAGCAGGCGCGTTTCCCAATAGAAGTCCCAAAAGGCGTCATTGTCCGGCATGGCGTTTATCATACCGCGCTTTGGGGTTGCCCGCCGGGATGTTCTCACCGGGTCGAAGCCGCGCCGAATGGCTTGGGTCGTGATCAGATGGGGGCCTCCGGCCGCAGGGTTTCTGCTGGTGCAGCCAGCATGGATGTGTCTTGTCCTGGGATATGCCCCGTGGAAAGGCGCATACATCCGCGGGTAGGTGTTGAAATCGGGCCGGACGAGGGCGGCGCTTTGTGCCGCCTGTACCGGCAATCCGCCCGTCTTTACCCGGTCGTCAGGGCATAGATCTGGATCAGGTTGCCGCAGGTGTCGTCGAACACGGCGGCGATGGTGGTGCCCATGTCGGTGGGCTCCATGCTGAACTCGACCCCCAGGTCTTTCAGCCTTTCATACTCGGCCTGGACGTCGTCGACCTGGAAGGCGGTGTAGGGGATGCCATCCCGCACCAGGGCCTCTTTGAGCGCCTGCATGGCCGGGTAGCCGGCGTTGGGCTCCAGGAGCAGCTCCGGCCCGTCGGGTTGTTCGGGCGAGACCACGGTGATCCAGCGCACGCCCTCGCCCAGGGGGATGTCTCTCTTTTTCAAGAAACCGAGGATATGGGTGTAAAAGGCCAGGGCCTTGTCGTAATCGTCGATGGAGACACTGGTAAGCGCAATTTTCATGGGATTCAACCTCTATTTAAAATTTGAGTGGCCGTACGGCAATCCAGCTGGCGAAATGCACTGGGACTGAGGCCGTACTGCTGTTTGAAGGCCTTGCCGAAGGCGGCGTGCGAATCGTAACCGGCGGCCAGGGCCACCGCGGTGATGTTCACCGCCCCCATGCGCAGTTTGCGCCCGGCGCGCTGCAAGCGCAGCCGCCGCACGTAGCTGGCCGCGCTCTCGCCGGTGCAAGCAGTGAAGACGCGGTGAAAGTGGGGCACAGACAGGCCGGCGACGGCCGCCAGCACGCCACGCTGCAGCGGTTCGTCCATGTGGCCGCGGATGTAGCGCTGGACGCCGGCGATGCGCTCGGCATGTTCCTGGAAGCCAGGTGAATCGATGGTCATGGCCTTATTATAGGGATCAAGAACGTAGAACGCTATTCCAAAGGGATCATTTTACCCGGCCGGGCCTAGAAGGTGTTATGAACTCTCCTCGCCCCGGCAGCCGTGTCCGGTCGGGCGTACCCCTAGCGGGGCACTTTGGAAGCCCGACCTGCTAAT
>JAAZNB010000639.1 GCA_012798515.1 Chloroflexota bacterium | reverse complement strand
GGGTTGTGCCGCGTCAGGGCGGCCAGGCCCAGGAAACAACCGGCGGCGAAAATAAAGCCCTTCCGCCGGTCCGGCCGTTGTAACCAGCGCAGGAACAGCAGGGTGAACAGGGCCAGGAGCAAGGCGGTGGGGAGTTCGGAGAGCAAAAGCCGGGAGGACGAGGTCTGAATCAGGCGCGAACCGGCAATGCGGTTCGCTTCCTGGCTGATGAACAGGACTGCGCCGATGATCCCCCCGGCCGGACTGCCCAGGTTGGCGCCGATCAGAAAGAGGATGGCGGGCAGGGTAGCCAGCACCAGGGTTTGTAAGAAGATGATCCGGTCGTAATCCTGGCCGGCCAGCAGGTGATAGGCGGTGAACATAGCCGTCAACACCGGTTTGTCAACGTAACGATGGTTGTATCCCCCGCCCAGCAAGGCATACTGCGAGCTCAAGTCGTAAGCCTGGGCGTCCGAAGTGGGGTAGAACTGAAATGCCGGCGGCGTTTTGGGGGTGACAAAGAAATCCCCGGTGAACGGCTGGTTCCACCACATCACCACGGCGCCGGCCCACACCAGGACGACGATGACCCAGTTGGCCGTCGACTGCCAGCGCGGAAAGCGCCGGACGAACAGCAAATAGAGGAAAGCCAGCAGCCAGGCGGCCAGCATTTGCAGGCCCAGGACGGGCGCCTCCACCAGGTTCCACAGGGTATCGTGGGGGTCATTGCCAACGCCGGTCAGGCCAATGAAGGCCCAGATGGCGAGGAAAACGGCGATCGCCAGGGCTACGTTGCGCAAAGCGCCCTTCTGGGTGACCAGCCCTGAAAGCCGGTGTTTGAAATTGCCCTGTCCGTTCCACAGGCTTGCCACGATGCAGAGCTGTAAGCAGAATATGGTCCCCCAGGCGACCAACGGGCGGATGCGGGCGAACGAGGAACCGTAAGCTCCCAGGCGGTAATCGGGTAGGAGCGTAAGCACCAACAGCGCCAGGCCGGCCAGGAACGCCGGCAGAACCCCGGCCCGGGCATAGCGCTGTGCCCGGCTTTCGATGGATAAGCTGATCTTCCCATCCCGGCGCAGCAGCAGGCCGGTAATGGTAAACAAAACAGCCAGCCCGGCGGCTGTGGCCATGATCAGGAGGCGAATGGCGGAAAAGCCCATCCATACCGCGTTCTTGGGGTCGGCAGGGATCAGTGCCAGCCAGGTACAGGCTCCCAGGGCCTCCAGCGCGGTGGCCAGGCACAGGGGTGAAAGATAACGGTTCATGCGGACCGGGTGTGAGTGATTCGTTTCGTCGGTGATAGGCATACTTCAATTTTAAGGCCGGCCGGTGTGGCTAAGATGGAGCGTGCGGTAGCCGGTTGTGTTTCGAATATTGAATTTCCAGGAAGGTAAAAGCCACAATTCCCAGCAGCAAACAGGCGGCGAAGATAATATTGGCCGGGGTCGGGCCTAACGACATGGCAAAAAAGGCCAGGCAGTCGATGGCCAGGGCAATGATATGCAGGAGCAATACGGCGTGGTTCGAATCGAGTCCCAGCAGCACCAGGCGATGGTAGGTGTGGTCGCAGCCGGCCTTGTAAAAAGGGATCTTACGCCGCATGCGTGAGAAGAATACCAGGGAAGTATCGAAGATAGGCAGGGCCACCAGCAAGATGGGGACGAACCACGAGGAAGTTTGCAGACGGTTCTGAGGAGTGTATAAGATGGCCAGTGTGGCCATGAGGAACCCCAGGGTTTGGGCGCCCGAATCGCCCAGGAACAACTTTGCCCTGGGCGAGTTGAAGAAGTACAGGCTCAGGCAGCTCCCGGCCAGCAGTGCCGAAAGGGAGGCCAGCGTGTATTGCTGGGCGTCGAGCATGGTCAGCATAAAAAAGGCCGAGGCCCAACCGCTGATGCCCACCACCAGCCCGTCCATGCTATCGATCAGGTTGAAGGCATTGGTAATCCCCACCAGCCACAGCAGTGTCAGGCCGCGGTCGATAACGACGTAGATCAACTCGTTGCCGCCCCAAAAGAAGGTGGTAGATTCGAAGATCTGGATCGAGATTCCCGAGGACAACACCAGCACCGCAGCCAGCCCCTGGCCCAACAGCTTTTTGGGCGCGTCCAGGCCGACGAAATCGTCCCACAGGCCAAAGGCAAAAATAATGCAGCTGGCAGCCAGCAAGACCAGAACGTCGGCATCATGATACAGCC
>JAAZNB010000638.1 GCA_012798515.1 Chloroflexota bacterium | reverse complement strand
GCGGGGAAATTCAAACTATGGAACTTGATAATCGATTCTGCAACCTTCACACCATCGGTCTGGAAAACACAAGCGCGGACGCTCTGTGTGCCAATATCCATTCCAATCAGATATTCCATGCTCGGTCCAATCTAGTCTTGAATACGTCTAAAGACCCATCCGAAAATTAGAGAGGCAGCCGTTGGGAAGGGGGTCATGACGCCCCCAGGCGAGGTTGCCTGAGTTCCGGATAGACACTCAATGTTAATGGTCAGGCACCAATGATGGGGCGCACCAGGCGCATAAACTTTTCCGCCCGGTCCGCGTCTACCGGGTTCAACAGCTTGGTATCCTCGCGCAGGCAGGTGGCCACCACGGCGCCGTCGGACTGCTCCAGCATGGCCAGGGCGTTGTCAAAGTTGATGCCCGAGCCGATCACCAGGGGATAGCCGGCGGTGGCCGCCCGTACCTGGCTGAACTCGCCGGCCGGGCGAGCCGGCAGGGTGAAGCCGTCTACGGGGACGTTGGACAGCACGCTCTTGGCCTCGGCTTCGGGGGAACGCTCCAGCAGCTGCGGCCCGAGGATGGAGGACAGATTGTGGACGAAGTAGGGCAGGCGCACGCCCAGGTTGGCCCGGGCGCGGAAGATGGCCGGGCCCTGGCTCTCGATGAAGCCCATGTCGGTGGCGTAACAGCCGGAGAACAGGCCGCGGATGAAGGACGCGCCCGTAGCGTGGGCCACGGTGAAACCGGCCATGGCGTCGATGAGCACGTTGACGCCAAAAGGCAGGGAGTAAGCATGCATCACCTCTTGCGTAACTGCCGTAAAGGCCGCCAGCCCCTCCTGGGGCATGCGCTGGACGTAGGGCATATCTGCTTCGTTGGTGAACAGCAGCGTCTGCACGCCGCTTTCAACCAGGATTTTGGTATCCCGCTTCGCCCGCTGGATGATTTTCTTCATTCCACCTTCCCGGTCGTAGGCCGGGCTGCCTGGCAGGGGGAGGAAATGGACCGCGGCAATGATGTATTTTTGAGATCCAAATAACTCAGCAAAAGCTTGACGCATGGGTGGGTCGATCCTTTCTGAAAGAAGTAGGAAACTGCCTCAGAACAACTCGTTCGGCAGGTCGATCTTGGTGACGTCGCCAAAGATGTTCTGACCGTGGATCATCAGCAGGTTGCTGACCTGTTTGGGGTCACGGGCCTGGATGGCGGCCACGATCTTGCGGTGCTGGGCCAGGGATTCTTCCATGCGCCCCGGCACCTGGTACTGGTTGCGGCGCAGATCGGCCAGCTTGGACTGGTCGTTGAGGTTATCGATAATCTGCATCAGGTTCTTGTTGTTGCAGTTCTCGTTCAGAATGGTGTGGAATTCCTCGTCCAGGACGGCGTAGGTCTCGATGGCGCGCGCCTGCACGGCATGAGACATCCTTTCCAGCAGGTCTTGCATGTGCTGGATGGAACCCGGGGGGATAAACTGCGCCGTCAGGCCGGCGGCGAACGCCTCCAGCACCTGGCGGATGGCGAAGATCTCCCGGGCGTCTTCCCAGGTAAACATGCCCACAAAAGCCCCCGCATTGGGCAGGGTACGGATCAGCTTCTCGCTCGACAGGCGGTGGAGCGCCTCGCGGATGGGCGTGCGGCTGACGCCGAAGCGCTCCGCCAGCTCGACTTCGCGCAGGGGGGTATCGCTGGAAAGCTGTCCTGAACGGATCTCCGCTTTCAAGGTCTCGTAAATCGTAGAAGCCATGTTCCGGTTTTTTCGTGTTTTCACAGGAACCCCCGACTGTTGAATTGTATTTAGGTTGTATATTGATTGTATACAATAATAGTACAATGCTTTGCGGCATCTGTCAATATACCCCGCCAGATTTCACCCCTTTGGGTCAGCACCCCCTGCCCCTTTTTCAGCACGGGCTTGGATAGCGTG
>JAAZNB010000637.1 GCA_012798515.1 Chloroflexota bacterium | reverse complement strand
TACACCGACCGGGCCATGTCCCAGCTGGAAGCGGAACCCGAAGAGCTGATCAACACCCGCATCCGCTACCACCGCGCCCTGCGCCTGCTGCGCCAGACCTCGCAGCACACGGTCAAGACACTGCAAACCATCCAGCGTGACCACGTCAACTACCCGGACTCGGTTTGCAACCACGCCATCGAAGGCGATCCGCTGGACCGGGAGAAGACCATCGTCTCACTGCTCATCGACCTGACCGACTTCCAGCTGCACGCCGCCTGGGGCAATCCCTGCCAGAGCAGCTATACCACCTACCAGCTGGAATGCTGAGCCGGAGGCGCGGCCGGGCGGGATTTGCCGCCCGGCGCCATCAGCGGGCCTTGACGCCCGCTTTTATTTTGGCTATAATGTGACCGGTTGGTCACATGACTGACCGGTCACATAGATGGGTGAAAGTGAGGAACAAGGTGCCCACGTCTACTTTTTTCAACCTGCCGGAAGAGAAGCGCCAGCGCATCCTCGACCTGGCCGTGGAAGAATTTGCCCACAACGATTACGATTCGGCCTCGGTGTCGCGCATCGTCGAGCAGGCCGGGATCGCCAAAGGCAGCCTGTACCAGTACTTCGACGGTAAGGCCGGCCTGTACGCCTATCTGCTGGAGCTGCTGCGCCAGGCCAAGAGCGATTTCCTGGCCGCCGCCGGCGCCCCCGACCCGCAGGACGGGCTGTTTGCCTACCTGCGGCGCCTGTTCCGCCAGTCGGTGGCCTTCGAGCTGGAGCATCCCCTGCTGGCCCAGCTGGGCTACCGGGCGACGTATGGCAATTCGCCCCTGCCGTCCGGGCTGCTGGCCGGCGCCCGGCAGGCCACGCAGGAATACTTCGAGAAGCTGGTCCGCGAGGGGCAGCAGCGCGGCGAGATCCGCCCGGAGGCCGACCCGCGGGCGGCGGCTTTCGTGTTCACGGCCGTGATGGACGGCCTGGGGCGCTACCTGGCCGGCCAGGAGGGGGCCGCCGGGCAGGTCGCTCAATCGGGACATTATCCGGTCGATTCGCCCGCCGTACAGCAGGCCTTCGACCAGGTGATGGCGGTGTGCGAGCTGGGCCTGGCGACAGGAGGAGGAAAATGAAGATCTTGCTTTTGACCCTGGGTTCCCAGGGAGACGTACAACCGTTCGTGGCGCTGGGCGTGGGTCTGCAGGCCGCCGGCGCGCAGGTGACCCTGGCCACCGGGCGCAGTTTCGAGCCGCTGGTGCGCCGGTACGGGTTGCAGTTTGCCCCGCTGCGGGCCGATTTCCTCCAGCTGGCCCAGAGCGCCGAGGGCAAGGCTGCCCTGGCAGGCAAGAACCCGGTGGCCATGCTGCAAAAGGTGCTGCCGGAGCTGCGCCAGTCGCTGCAAGATGCCTGGCAGGCGGCCCAGGGGGCGGAGTGCATCGTCTACCACCCCAAGGCGCTGGCCGGGTACCACATTGCTGAGAAGCTGGGCATTCCTGCCTTCCTCAGCCTGCCGCTGCCCCTGTACACCCCCACCGGGGCCTTCGCCGTCCCGGTGCTGCCCGGGGCGCCTCAGCTGGGCGGCCTGCTCAACCGCTTGAGCTATGCCCTGGTCCTGGCGGCCAGCACGGCGCCCTACCGGAGCATGCTGGCCCGCTGGCGACAGGAGGAGCTGGGCCTGCCCGCCCGCTGGGACGAGCGCCGCCTGGGCGGGCGGCCGGTGCCGCGCCTGTACGCCTACAGCCGCCACGTGGTGCCCGTCCCGGCCGATTGGGACGCCAGCAGCCAGGTGACCGGCTACTGGTTCCTGCCGCCCGCGGTGGACTGGCAGCCCGACCCCGGGCTGGTCGATTTCCTGGCCGCCGGCCCGCCGCCGGTGTACGTGGGTTTCGGCAGCATGACGGTGGCAGAAGCCGCCCGCCTGACCGGCGTGGTGGTGGAGGCGGTGCGCCAGGCCGGTGTGCGCGCCGTGCTGGCCTCGGGGTGGGGTGGCCTGGCGCCCGGCGACCTGCCGGACGGGATCTGGCCCATCCCCTCCGCGCCGCACGAGTGGCTGTTCCCGCGTCTGGCGGCCGTGGTGCATCACGGCGGGGCGGGGACCACGGCGGCCGGGCTGCGGGCGGGCAAGCCCAG
>JAAZNB010000636.1 GCA_012798515.1 Chloroflexota bacterium | reverse complement strand
GGCCTGAGGAAGGCCTGGCAGCATACGCTTCGCTCCACCCTGCCGGCAAGTTTTTTTAACGCCCATCCGTTCAAACCTGATCAACCATACAAGAGCCGGTTACGGAAACACGTAACCGGCTCTTGTATGGTTCTCTTCTGCTCCTTGACGCCAGAATATTTGTTCTATATAATCTATTTATAGAATAATTCTAATGACTCAGCCGGGGACGAAAGAGGGCCCGCATTTGAGGCGTTACGAATAATGTAAATCTAACTCATACCTTACTGATAGACGATGAATCTTTGGGAACGCATCCGCAACGCTCTGGCCGAGAAACAGCCAATCAAGGCCTACAACTTCGATCAGGAATTGGCTTCATCGCTGCACACCCTGGCGGACCGTGAACAGCGCCCCGAGGAAGAAATCGCCGCCGATCTCATTTCTTATGCCATGACACAACATCAAATCCAAAGCATATATTGGCAGTACTGGCAGCTGCTTTCGCCGCGCGAACAGCAGGTAGCCGTCTTGATCTGCCGCAGTTACACCAACCAACAGATCGCCGATCGCCTGGTGGTCTCCATGGAAACGGTAAAAACGCACGTGCGCAACGTGCTACGCAAATTCAAGATGCACCGCAAAGCCGAGCTGCGCCAGGCTCTGGCCAACTGGGACTTCAGCGCCTGGGACGATCTGGAACCCTGATCTCATGGAGAGACGCCCTGGCGTGGGCCGCATGCCTCGCTTTCGACCGTCTCTCCCCCTTTTTTTCCCCCTCTCCCCCCAAAGATCCCCCCTTCTTCAGCCCATAAATCCCCTCAAGTGGGATTGCCGGCCCCGGGACCGGTAAGGTAACCTGGGAGCATGCACGCACTGCCGCTTCCCCAAGCGGGGCAGCTTCTCCTGTTGACTGCCCCTCATCCTTTTTTAAAACAGGCCATTCCCCCCTTGCTTGCCCAACTGGCCCTGTCGGGCGGCCTGCGCATTCTGGACGGGGGCAACTCGTTCCAGGCTCACGCCGTAACCCGCTGCCTGCGCCGCCAAACCATGGACGTGCGCCGCACCCTGGAAGATATCCAGATAGCGCGCGCCTTCACCTGCTACCAGGTGCTCAGTTTGCTGGAACAAACCCCCTGTGGAGGGACGCCCACCTTTGGCCTGGAACTTCTCACCACCTTCGCAGACGAGAGCGTGAACTACCGCGAACGGAAAAGGCTGCTGGAACACTGCATCGCTCACCTGCAGCGCCTGAGCCAGGCCGCCCCGGTCGCCATCAGTGCTTCCACGCCCGCCCCCGGCGCTCCTTCCGACTGGCTGCGCAGGTTGGAAGCGCGGGTCGACCGGGTCTGGAAACTGGAACCGCCTACACATGCCCACCCAATACGCTTGCTATGAGGCCGCCATGGGACGAACTTTACCTTCTATCACCCAGCTTTTTCTGCAAGAGCAAGATTCCTTTTCTCGCTTCCGCCGGGCGTTGCGCCGCAGTGACCAGTTGGCCCTGGATGAACTGTTCGCCGCAGCGCGCAAACACCTGGCTGCCGTGGCCTATGCCACCCACGTGCTCCCTTTCGAGGCCATCTTGCTGGCCATGTTGCTCGAAGAACACAAAGAAGTGCAATATTTACGCCGCCTGCTAGAAGAGGAACAGGACCAGGATGGCTGAACTGCGCGGCTGGCTGTTGGACCTCTACGCCGGTTCCCCGGCCGGGGTTGTGCTGTGGCTGCTAGGCGAGGACGGGCGCCGCTATCGTCTCCTCCAGGATTTTCCGGTGACGTTTTACGCCGCCGGGCCGGCGGAACGCCTGCGTCAGCTATGGCGTTACCTGAAAGCCCATACCCCGGCAGCCCGTCTCAGCCGCACCGAACGCCGCGATCTGTTCCAGACCGAACCGGTCACCGTGCTGGCCGTCGAAACAGACCAACCGGGCGAGCAGCCGCGCCTGTTTGCCCAGGTCAGCCGGGCTTTTCCCGAGCTGACCTTCTACGACACTGACCTGCCCCTGTCTTTGCGCCATGCCGCTCGCTATGCCACCTTTCCCCTGGCGCATTGCCGGGTCACGCTCAGTACGGCCGGGCGCGTCACCGGGCTGCAAGTCCTCGATACCCCCTGGGACACCGACCCGCCCAACCCACCCCTGCGGATCTTATCCATCGAGCCCGACACAGACCCACGCCACGCGCCTCCCCAGGCCCTGCACCTGCGCCTGGACCAACACGCCTGCCGCCTGCCGCTGGAACCGGCCCGCCCACTGCTCACCACCCTGTCGGGGATCTTGCGCCAGTACGACCCTGATCTGTTGCTCACCGCCTGGGGAGATGGCTGGATGCTCCCCCAGTTACTGCGCCTCTCGGAACAGTGGCGCATCCCCCTGCCACTCAACCGCGACCCGGAATGTGGCATCGACTATCACCAGGAACACACCTATTTTTCTTACGGTCAGGTCATCTACCGCGACCAGCAGATCCACCTCTTCGGCCGCTGTCACATCGACGCCCACAACGCCATGCTCTTCCACGATTACGGCCTGGAAGGGGTCTACGAGCTCTCCCGGGTCACCTCCCTGCCGCTACAGAGCGCCGCGCGCGTCTCGCCGGGCAGCGGCATCTCCGCCATGGAAATGATCACTGCCTTGCGCCAGGACATTCTCGTCCCCTGGCACAAACAACAGGCCGAACAGCTCAAGTCAGCCTGGCAATTGATCCAGGCCGACCAGGGCGGGCTGGTCTACCAGCCCACCACGGGCTTGCATCACAACGTGGCCGAGCTGGATTTCGTTTCCATGTACCCCAGCATCATGGTACACGGCAACATCTCACCCGAGACGGTCACCCCCGACGATCTCTTCCCCACCGGGAAACCCGAAGGGCTGGTGCCCCAGACGCTAAAACCCCTGTTGGAAAAACGCCTGGCCCTGAAACGCCGCCTGGCGACCCTGCCGGCCGGGGATGCCCGGCGCACGCGCTACCAGGCGCGCGTCTCGGCCCACAAATGGCTGCTGGTGACCTGTTTTGGCTACCTGGGGTACAAAAATGCTCGCTTTGGGCGCATCGAAGCCCACGAGGCGGTCACCGCCTACGGGCGCGACGCCCTTTTGAGCGCCAAAGAAGCCGCTGAAGACCTGGGCTACACCGTCCTGCACCTGTACGTGGACGGGCTGTGGGTTTACCAGGCCGGCCGGCCCCTCGATCCGGCCGGCCTGGAAGAACTGCTGGCCGAGATCCGGCGACGCACGGGCCTGCCCATTGCCCTGGATGGGATCTACCGTTGGCTGGCCTTCTTGCCCTCCAAAACCAACGAAACGGTCCCCGTCGCCAACCGCTATTTCGGCGTCTTCACCGGTGGGAGCTTGAAGACGCGCGGCATCGAGGCTCGCCGGCGCGACACGCCGCCCTGGGTAGCCGAAGCCCAGATGGAGCTGTTGGAAGCCATGTCCCAGGCGGCCGACCCGGCCGCGGCG
>JAAZNB010000635.1 GCA_012798515.1 Chloroflexota bacterium | reverse complement strand
GGATTCCTTCCTCGACCCTGCGCTCAGCGCGGGGTCGTCTGGGGGGCCGCTCTGCGGCCGGGGAGGAGCAGGTTTGCCGTGCTGAACTAGCCGGCCTATCAGCAGGTCGGGCTTCCATGCCCGACCGTTCAGCGTGGATGAAGGGACCACAGCTGGCAGAAAGCCGCTCGCATTCCATGGCAACCCTCACCCTGGGCGGGCGCTGCTACAGCTACGATGGCATCGGCTTTGTGGCCGCGAAGATCGAGGCCGGCCTGCGCTCCTTCCGGCGGGGGGTGTAGCACGTTTTCCCCCGGAGCGCTCTCCATCATCCTGGCCCGGGAGAAGGCTTTTTAGATGTAGCTGGGGCGATTTCACCGCCCCAGCCACGCACACAGAACACTCGAAGCTGCCCCCTGCGCCGGCCGGGCTTCAGCTGTGGTCCAACGGGCGGAAGCCCTCGCCCAGGGCCTCGTTGGCCTGGCCGATGACCATGAAGGCCCCCGGGTCGACCTCGTTGACCAGGGCCTTGAGCGGGTTGACTTCGGAGCGGGTGACCACGCAGTACAGGATGGCCCGCTCGGCGCCGGTGTAGGCCCCGCGCCCGGGCAGGATGGTGACGCCCCGCTCCAGCTCGGTCAGGATCCGCTCGGCCACCCTGTCGGGGCAGGCGCTGACGATCAGCGCCGTGCGGAAGATGCTACTGCCCTCCGAGACCATCTCGGCCGCCAGCCCGCTGACGTAGATCACCACCAGGCCGTAGAGGGCCCGTTCCCAATTGAAGGCCAACCCGCCGGCCAACACCACCAGGGTGTCGGTGATCAGGTAGGACTGTGAGATGGAAATGCCGTAGCGGTAGTTGAGGATGCGCCCCAGGATGTCGCTGCCGCCGCTGGTGCCCCGCCCGCGGTAGACCAGCCCCGAACCGATGCCCAGCGTCACGCCCCCGTATAACGAATTCAGCACCAGGTCGTCCGTCACGCCGTTGAGCGGCAGGAACCAGGCCAGCGCGTCGGTCAGGATGGAAAAGGCGGCGATGGCCAGCGCCGTGCGCAGGGCGAAGCGCGGGCCGCCCAGGTGGCGCCAGCCCAGGATGAACAAGGGGGCGTTGCCGATGAACACCATCAGGCCGATGGGCCAGGCGGTGTAGAAATTGATGATCTGCGCCACGCCGCTGACCCCGCCGCTGACCAGTTGGGCCGGGATGAGGAACAGGCGCATGGACAGCGCCTGCACCACCGATCCCAACAGCACCAGCAGGTAATCCTGCAGGCTGCGCCGTGAAAAATCCAGTGAGCCGGCCAGCGCTTTGAGGCTGAAACCATCTTCGGGGTGGGCTGTGGTCATAGCATTCCTCCTTCTGTAAATCGCGGCCGGCCGGGATGCAATCGTCCCTGCAGCTGCGACGCATGCAATTATACGAGAGGCGCGGGGAGATTGCGTAGTGCCGAAGCTCCTCGATCCTTCCACCGGGGCAATTTTGCGTCCTTTTTGCGCTGCCTGCGTCTATATAGGTAACGCTCGGGAGAAACGTTCCCGGAGCAAAATTAGATCCACCGAGGAGGTGTTTGAATGGACGCAGAACAAATCAAATTGGCCGTGCGCTCGCGGTATGGGCAGATTGCATCCCAGGGGAGCGGCTGTGGTTGTGGCCCGGGCTGCTGCACGCCCGCCCCGGCGGCATTATCTACGGCGGCCGAAGAAGCCGACCTGGGGTTGAGCTGTGGCCTGCCGTTGGAATCGGCCGGCGTGCGCCCCGGGGAAGTGGTGTTGGACCTGGGCAGCGGGGCCGGGGTGGACGTTTTCCGGGCGGCTGAGGCGGCCGGCCCTACCGGGCGCGCCATCGGGGTGGACATGACCCCCGAGATGGTGGCCCGCGCCCGGCGCATCGCTGCCGAACGGGGTGTCGCCAATGCCGAGTTCCGCCTGGGTGAGATCGAGACCCTGCCGGTGGAGAGCGCCAGCATCGACCTGGTGCTGTCGAACTGTGTGCTCAACCTGGTGCCGGATAAAAGCCGGGCTTTTGCCGAGATCTACCGCGTGCTCAAGCCGGGCGGGCGGTTCAGCATCGCCGACATCGTCTCGGCCGGCCGGGCGGATGGGGCGCCGGATATGTCTACCTGGGCCGATTGCGCGGCCGGGGCGCTCGATCACCAGGTTTATCTGGATCTCATCCGCCGGGCCGGGTTCGAACAGATCGAGAGTGGGCCGGTAGTACAATGGGAAGAAGAGGCGGCGGAGGAATTCCGTTACCTCAGTCTGACGGTGAGGGCCTATAAACCGTGCGATTGACCACCCTGGACCTGTGGGATGATTTTCACCAGGAGCTGTTGAGCTTCATTCTGCGCCGCGTTTCCGACCCGGCGGACGCCGAGGACGTGCTGCAGGAGGTCTTTCTGCGCCTGCACACGCACCTCGGGGCGCTGCGCCAGGAAGATCGCCTGGCGCCGTGGGTCTACCAGGTGTGCCGCAACGCCATCGTAGATTATTACCGCCGGCGTCGCCCGGCCGGGGCGCTGTCCGAGGACCTGCCCGGAGAAACGCCCGTCCCTCCCGGCGAGGACCAGGCCCGGCAGGCGGCCGTTCTCCTGGACGGTATGTTGGATGGCCTGCCGGAGAAGTACCGCCAGGCGCTGGTGTACACCGAGATCGAGGGGCATACCCAGGTCGAGCTGGCCGAGTTCCTCGGCCTGGGCCTGAGCGCGGCCAAGTCGCGCGTGCAGCGCGCCCGGGCCATGCTGCGCCAGGCGCTGTTGGCTTGCTGCCATTTCGAGTTCGACCGCCGCGGTGGGGTGATCGATTACGCCCCGCGCTGTTCGTGCTGTCGCAGCCCGGCTTGAATGAAGTGGGTTCTGAGCCCTGGGGGAGCCCGGCCCTGGCGCACCCCTGCGGGGCGTTGTACCCTTGTAGGGTGTGTTGGCAACGCACCGTTTCCCCAGGGATATGTACACATCATGGCCAATACGGGCGCCTGGCGGCCTGGATCAACCCAGCATGTTCCCGGGGGGTCTCTGGGGGTATGCCTGAGACGGTGCGGGTAAGCCGGCCTCCCTGGCCGGCCGTGTTCGGTCGGGCGTGGTTTTCCTCCTCCATTTTTGTTCTTTGAAAATGGGGGAGGCGCAGGAGGGGGTTGTTCTGCGGCCTGGGGAAAACCAACATGGCGTAGGTTGGCTAGAGCGATCTGGCCAATCGCGTCTTTCTGTTGTGGAGGCAGGCGGCCCCGGCGTCCCGGCCGGCCCGGGCGTGAAGCGAAAGCCAACTTGCATGCTCCCGGGCGGGCCATCGGGGGTATGCCTGAGACGGTGCGGGTAAGCCGGCCTCCCTGGCCAGAAATGTTCGGTCGGGCGCACCCCTGCGGGGCACTTTGGAAGCCCGCCTCTCGTAGGGTGCGTTGGCAACGCACCGTTTCCCGGGGATATGCGCGCCCCATGGCCAACACGGGCGCCTGGCGGCCTGGACCAACTCCGCCTGCACCTCCCCCAATGCGCAAGAACGCCGCATCGGGGGAGGGAAGAGCCGGTATGCCCCAGCTGCCTAAACCAGCACCTCTTCCAGGGGGCGGCGCAGGGATCGCGGCATGGCTGCGGCGTGGCCGTAGCGTACCAGCAGCTGGGGATAGGCGTCCCCCAACGCCAGGTCGGTTTGCATCTGCGCCCGCAGGCTGCTCACCTCGACCGGCTGGTTGAGGAAAGCCGTCTGGATGCCCAGGTGCGCCGCTGTGAGGGCAAAACGCTCGTAGACCCGCCCGGTATCCACCCAGGCGTGGCGGTCGTCGGCCGCCGAGACGAACAACACCGCCCCAGACGAGCTGCGCAGCTTCTCGGCGTCCTGTTTGGCCATGCCTTCGGCGCCGGTCAGCGCCAGGAACATCCGGCCTACCCAGCGTGGGGCAGTGGGGTTGCCCGAGCAGCGGGCGTACAGGCCGTCGTGGCTGCGCAGCGCTTCGGCGTCGTTGAAACGCAGCCAGGTCACCAGCTCGCCGACGAAGGCCCCATCGGCGTACTGTGCCCGGTCGCCCTGCATGACCCATGTGGCCAGGGATTCCAGCTCGTCCCCGGAAGCAAACCAATGCAGACCGGCGCCGGGCTCGAGGGGCAGCGCTTGCAGGCGCGCCAGGTCCTCGCCGGCCAGGGGCCGGCCGTCGTAGGCGCTGCGCGTCGTCTGGCGCTGCGAGATGGCGGCGGCCAGTTCCGTCCCGGTCGCGGCAGCGGCCGTCAGGCGGACGGTTACCCCGTCCGGCTCCGTGTCCGGGAAATACGTTACCCCGGCGGTATAGCCCGCCGCCCCGGCGGCCACGGCCAGGTTCTCCAGGGCCGCCCCCAGGCTGATGTACAGCTCCCGGTCGTCGGGGTCCACCACGGCCAGCCGGCGGTTGAAATCGGGGCGGAGTGTGACCGTATCGCCCTGATACGAAAATTGCCACGCCTGGGCGTTGTGCCCATTAGGGGCCAGCGTGGCGCAGCGGATGAATTCACGAACGTGTGCTTGCATTTCTCCCTCGTCGAATTGGGCCGTGCGCCAGGTGGCTGCCTCGGCCTGCTCATACGTCTCCCCACCCCCGGCGCAGGCCGCCAGGGCGGGGGGCAACATGGCCAGCGCGGCCGCGGCGGCGCTGTAGCCTAGAAATTCCCGTCTACTGAATATAAATGAAGATTCCTCAGCCATTACGACTCGCTTTCTCGAACCTGTGCCGGCCGGGATGGCCCGGATGGGGCCGGGTAACCGGCCTGCGCCAGCAGGTCATCCACGGCCGCCTGGTAGAACGCTGCCGGATCGGGCAGCAGGGGCCCCAGGTGGCCGAATATTTCCAGGGAGACGATACCGTGCAGCCGCGTCCAGCCGGTGATGGCGTCGTAGAGGATGCGCGCCGGCACGCCCATGCCGCGCTGGCTGACGATCTCGTCCAGCTGGGCCACCAGGGATGCTGGCAAGGGTGCAGTGGGCAGGCGCAGGGCCCCCGACTGCCAGGCCTGGGCGAGCTGTTCCACGATCAGCCCCAGGCTTTGCTGGGCTTCGGCCAGATAGACTGCCCAGTCCGGGCTGTAACCGGCCACCGGTGAGCCGTAGATCAGGGCGTATTTCTCCGGGTGGTGGATTCCCCAGTCCCGGTAGGCCAGGCAGGCTGCCTGGATGCGCCGGCGAGGATCGTCCGGGGCAGCCTGGACGGCCTGGGCCATGGCCTCACCCGCCAGGCGGAAGGCCTCCTGGATGAGGGCCGTGAGCAGGGCGTTGCGGTTGGGAAAATAGCGGAACAGGGCCGGGGAGCTCATGCGCATCTCGCGGCTGATGGCCCGCAGCGAGAGCCCCTCGGGCCCCCCGGCGGCAATCTGCGCCCAGGCGCGCTGGCGAATCTCCGCTATGGTTTGTTCCCGGCGTTCTTCACGGCGTGTTTTTGGCATCGTCCCTCGGGTAATAATGTTATCGTTGATTGTTATGTTATCAACGATAACATTTTATAGCACGAGACAGGTTTTGTCAAGCCCCCTGGTTGGTTTTTCTGTCTGGCAGTGGCGGAGATGCCCCCCTGCGGAATGGATGGGAACGAAGTAGAACCGTGGCGCGTAAGCCGCCATATGGACCGGGCCATGGCGGGGTGGGGATGGCTGGGCGCCTGCCGGTCGGATCAAGGCCCATCCCGGTCGCCCGCAACAACACCCAACCAGGGCGGACACATACCTTTGATCAGCAGGTCGGGCTTCCAAAGTGCCCCGTAGGGGTATTTCAACGCCCCACCAGGGGTGCGCCCGACCGAACACGGCTGGCCAGGGATGCCGGCTTGCCCGCACCACCTCAGGCATCCCCCCGGTGATCCGCCCGGGAACATGCTGGGGTGGTCCAGGCCGTCAGGCGCTCGTGTTGGCCATGGGGCGCGCATTTCCACAGGAAGCGGTGCGTTGCCAACGCAGCCTACGAGAGGCCCCGCATAGGGCACCCTGGCGGCCGGCCGGGACGCCGTTTTTCCCTCCCCCATTTTGGTTCTTCAAAAATGGGGGAGGTGCAGGAGGGGGGCTCTTGGCGGCCCGTCAGGCGCCGTGTTGGCCATGGGGTGCGCGTATCCTATGGAAGCGGTGCGTTGCCAACGCAGCCTACGAGAGGCCCCGCGTAGGGCACCCTGGCGGCCGGCCGGGACGCCGTTTTTCCCTCCCCCATTTTGGTTCTTCAAAAATGGGG
>JAAZNB010000634.1 GCA_012798515.1 Chloroflexota bacterium | reverse complement strand
TCCGCGCCGGAAGCGAAAGCCAACTTTCACCCTCCCGAGCGGATCATCGGGGGATGCCCGAGGCGATGTGGGTGAGCCGGCATCCTTTGCCGGCCGTGTTCGGTCGGGCATACCCCTGCGGGGCACTTTGGAAGCCCGACCTGCTAAAAGAAGGGGTTCTGCGGCCTGGGGGAGACCGGCCCGGCGTAGGTTGGCTAGAGCGATCCGGCCAAATGCGTCCCTCCGTGGCGGAGGCAGGCGGCCCCGACGCCCCGGTCGGACCGCGCCGGAAGCGAAAGCCAACTTTCACGCTCCTGCGCGGATCATTGGGGTATACCGGAGACGAGGCGGGTAAGCCGGCATCCCTGGCCAGAAATGTTCGGTCGGGCGTGGAAGCCCGACCTGCTAATAGAGGTGGGTCGGGCGCACCCCAGGCGGGGTGTTGAAATAGAAGCCCGACCTGCTAATTAAAGTGGGCGGTCGCTATAAGAAGGGGCCGCCCCTGCGGCGTTCCACGCTGAGCGTGGAACGAGACCCGTTTATTGTCCCACTTCGGCCCACAACCGGCGGCCGTCGGTGGTCAGGGTGACCCAGGCGTCGGGAGGCAGCTCGACCAGGCCAGGATAGGCCGCGGCGCCCTGGGGCGCCAGGAGCAGCTGCGGCTGTAAGGCCGCCCAGTCTTCCCCGCTGGATTCCTCCAGGTCGTAAGGACCCAGGACGATGGCGCTGAGACCCGGGGACCACTCCGGCCGCCGGCGGCGCAGCTCGTCCGGGCTCACCCCACCCGGCAGCAGCAGGCGAAAGCGGTCCCAGGCCAGCCACAGGGCGGTCCGGCCGGTCCCGGCGCAGTACACCTCCAGGTGTACGTCCCCGGCGAGCTGCACGGCCTGCCCGCTGGCCAGCGCTTCGACCGGAACACCCTGTTCCCCGAGCACCTCCAGGATACTCCGGCCGCTGCGCGTCTCCGCCGCAGCCGGGTCCCACACCACCCGGCCGGCGGGATAGCGTTCCAGCGTGGCCGGCAGCCCTTCCAGGGGCGCGCTGGCCGCCCGCGTCAACAGCGCCACGTCCAACCGGCGCGGCTGGTAGGGCAGCCAGCGCCCGAGAGCCGCGCTGAGCGTAGTGGCCCGCGCCCCACCGTTGACCAGCAGCTGCTGCCCGCCGGGCGCCTGCACCAGCACGGCCGGGCCGCCGGACACGTTGAGCACGTGCAGGCGCAACCGCCCATCCGGAAGGCGCAGGACCATGCTCCACACCAGCACGGTGGCCAGCCCCAGGCCGGCCAGGACGGCGGGTGGGGCCAGATAGGTTTTGACGAAGCGCCAATACTTCCAGGCCAGGGGCAGGGCCAGCATGCCCAGGTAGAACAGGATCACCGCCGCCAGGCTGAACTCGCCCCAGGGGGCCAGGCCGGGCTCGAAGGCAGCCAACGCCTGGGCGGCGTGATTGGTATAGGCCAGCAGCGGCCAGACCAGCGCGGTGAGTCCGCGTCCCAGGGCGGGGACGAGCAGACCGGCCAGCACCCCGGCGCCGCCCAGGGTCATGATCAAGGGCTGCACCGGCAGCACCAGGGGGTTGACCAGCACGGCGCTCAACGAAAGGCGCCCGAAATGGTACAGCGTCACCGGCAGCGTGGAGAACTGGGCCGCCAGGGTAAAGAGAAAATACTCTCCCACCGGGCCGGCCAGGCGCCGGGCGGCCTCGAGCGGCAGGCGGCGCGCCGCCAGGGCGGTAAAGCCCTCCTGCAGCGGGGCGGCGAACAGCACCAGGCCCAGGGTGGCCGTAAACGAGAGCTGAAAACTGACGTCCCAGGGCAGGCGCGGCTGGAAGGCGCACATCAGCGCGGCGGTGAAGGCCAGGCTGTTCACGCCGACCTGCCGGCGGCCGATCTGCTGGCCAAGCAGGCTCATGCCGCCCATGATGGCCGCCCGCACTACAGACGGCGAGCCGCCCACCAGCAGGGTGTAAAACGTGATGGCGCCGATGGCCACCAGGGCCGAGAAGGGCCGGCGCAGCAGGCGCACCGCCAGGCTGGAGATCAGGGCGGCCACCACGGCGATGTTGAACCCGGAAATGGCAATGATGTGGGCCGTGCCGGTCTGCTGGAAGGCCCGTTCCAGGTCCCGGGGCAGGTCGCTCTCGATGCCCAGCAAGATGCCGCTCAACAGGGCCGCCTCCGGCTGGGGCACGGCGCCCTGGATGAAGTCGTAGGCCTGCCGGCGCAGCCGGTACGCCAGGCTATACAACAGGCTGCCCTGGCCGGTCTCGACACGCCTGGCGCGGGGATACAACATATAACTGTAGATGCCCTGGTTGGCCAGGTAAGCGCGGTAAGAAAAATCGTCCTCCTCGGGAGGGAGCTCCGGGCGGCCGGTGAGCAGTACCCGGTCGCCGTACTGCCAGGCGCCGCCCGAGGGCAGGTAAGCCAGCAGCAGCCCCTCCACCGGGCGCGCCGGGCCGGCTGTGCCATCCTCCAGCAGCGGCCGTAACTGCTCCACGCGCACGCGCAGCAGGACCGCCCGGTCACGGTAGTCCGGGTCGGCATCGACCCGCCCGGTCACCTGGTACACGCCCCGGCCGTTCTCGTAAGCCATCGAGCCCGGCCCCAGGGAGGGCAGCCCCGTCTGTCCGCGCAGCGCTCCCAGGCAGGCGGCCAGCAGCACCCAACCCACGGGCAGGGGGCAGACGCGCCGGCGCACCGACAGGCGCCGGCAGCGCCGTTCCAGGCGCGGCTCCAGCCAGGCCAGCCCCAGGGCAACGGCCGCCAACGCCAGGCAGGCCCACAGCGGGGACGGGTAGACCGAGGCCAGCAGCAGGCCCAGCAGAAATGCGAGCGACAGCCAGAGCAGGGGCATCACGTTCATGGCGCGGCAAAGGGATGGCGACGGTAAATTGGATCGGGTGGATCTCAGGAGATAGGCTTGCAGACGTCCGGGCTTTTCCCAGGGGAACGCCCTCTGACGCATTTATTGTAGCGCAGGCCGTGGCCCGGGGGTACTCCCGGGGTGGATCGAATTTGAATCCCCCTTTTACAGCAAGCGGTAGGAATCGGCCACCAGCTGGTCCGGAATTACGTTTTCTGCCGGAGCCGAGCCGGGAGCCTGGATGGAGCGGATGATTTGCCAGTCTACGTCCAGTTTAGCCGGGGAGAGGATCTTAAGTTCGATCACGGTGTACTCATCGGCGTGTTCGAAAAAGATGGTGCAGCCGTTGTAATCCTGGTGCCAGCGGTTGACAAAGCCATACGCGGGCCGGCCAGCGAGCTGCATGGGGGCATAATCCGGTTTGAATTCACGTTCATCGTAGGCAAAGTAATCCCGGGCCACCTGCCCCAGGGAGCTTCCCTCGGGCATACGATAGGTAAAAACTCGGACGCCGGTAAAGTTATCCCGGTCCACGAACATCAAGCCTTGAAGCATGGCCATTGGATGCAGAGCTGGGTCCGGGGTATCAAGACTTTCGATTCTCCAGTCCGCCGGATATTCGAACGCGAATTGAGCGCTGGCGTCGCAATACCGCTGGAAGTCGTTGGCCGGTATTGGGCCGCCCGCCAGCTGCTCGCAATACGGGACCGGTGTGGGCGTATCCGTAGGGATCGATGCAGGCCCGGCGGTCGGGGTGGCAGAAGCTTCCCCCACTCGCGCAGGGCTATCGCCCAGGGCCAGCTCGCTTTCCCTGGGAACTACCGGGGCCACCGTAGAGGGGCCACTTCCGGCCGGAATACCCGGGGCAGCACAAGCCGCCAGAAGAAACAAGAGTGTGAACAGACCCCAAGATGGTTTTGGTCGCATAGATGCCCCTCCCTGTCTGTATCGGTGAACGGATTCAGGGCTCGTCTTCACAATTGCTTAAAGAGATTATAAACCCTGGGGCAGCCGGTCTGGGCGGCTACGCGGCCTAGAGGGTGTTATGAACTTGGGGCATTATTCCAGGGTACGCCCGACCCGATTTGACCGGGAAAGAGATCGCCAATTTTATTTCGCAGGTTGGGCTTCCATA
>JAAZNB010000108.1 GCA_012798515.1 Chloroflexota bacterium | reverse complement strand
GTGAGACCCTCATCGGGGCGCGCCTCGTAGTAAGGCGTCAGGTTACCGGTGGCGCCCACGTCGCCGGCAAACAAATACACCGGCTTCTCGGCCGCCGCCGGGCGGACCAGCTCGTCCATCAGGGCGGTAAAATTGGTGGCTCCGTAACACTCCCACACGTTGGGGCTGGTCAGGGCGCGATTTTTCTCGTACAGGGCCTGGTTCTCCAGGAACAGCGTCTTGTGCATGAAGATAAACACCTGCCGGATGGTGGAGTCCGAACGGGCCGCCTCCAGGGCGCCCGCCAGCATCTGGCGCTGGACCTCGTCCACCTGGCAAACCTCGCGTTCGGTATCCAGGAAGACCATCTGGGTCGTGCCATAGGCAAAGGTGTAAAAAGTGGGCGCGTAGCGCCCCTCGTACAGGGCGCGGTCCTCCACGTCGTGATTACCCACCGTGTTGAACACGGGGGCCTCCAGCGGCTGCAACAGGTCCCGGTCGAGCAGGTCGAAATCGGCGGCCTCCGAGTGCTTGACCACGTCGCCCAGGGAGACCAGCAGGCTGAGGCCCAGGCGATTGATCTCCGGCACGGCGGCTACCAGGGCCAGGTCCGGGTCGCGGTCTTCAGTGGGGATCCCGCCGTAGATGTGACCCACTACCAGCAGGCGCACCTCGTCCGGGGCCGGCTCGGCCAGTTCCCGCCCGTTCATCCCGGGCGGGGCGGGCTGGTCCGTGAAGGACGCCACCGCCGGCGCAGCGTTGGGGGTAACCTCGGCAAGGAGGGTAGGGAGCGGGGTTTCGGCCGGGACGGCCGGAGCCAACCCGCGGCAGCCGGCCAGCAGCAACAAAGCCAGCAGGTATCCGAAGCGTTTGTTCATCAGCGCTCGAAGGCCGTGTCTACGGCGGCAATAAACTTGGAATGGGTATGGACGCGCAGCGGCCACTCGGCCAGCAGATCGGACAGGTACCTGGCGTCCGGCACTTCACATTTGAACTCGACGATCACGCTGTCCAGAGAAGGGGTGGGGAAGCGCAGGTTGGGCCCGGCCGTGTTCCACTGGTCGTAGGCGCACAGGCGGGTGTCCAGGGTGAGGCGGACGCGCCCGTTCCCGGACAGGTAATATTCGCGCCAGTAGGTAGTCAGCACCAGGGGGCGTGAGAGAGACAGGTTCTCGCGAAATGGGGCGGCTGCCTCGGAAGCCACGGCCGCCTTGAACGAACCCTCCACCGCCTGCCAGGACCGGCCTTGCAGCTGGACGGGATAACCCAGGGGCAGGACCAGCTTATCGCCCACCGGGCCGTGTTTTTTCTTCAATTCGAACTGGCCGCCGGCCGCCGTCTTGAGCTCCTGGCCGTACCAGCGCAAACGCAGCTTGTAACGCTCGTAGAGGCCCTCGATGTGACGGTTGTACGAATCCAGGTCGTAGGTGTCGAAGTACAGGCTGTTGACCTGGCGCGGCGGGTAGGCGCGCTTGAAGCCGGCCGAGTTGGTCTGCATCCAGCTGCGCACCACGCACAGGTGAATGGCCTCACAATCCATCTTGAGCTCGTAGCGCAGGCCACGCGGTTCGATTTCGGCGTTCAATTGCCCAGCACTCCTTCGGCGTACAGCTTATCCACGTCCAGGTCGACGGTGGGCACGGGCTCCCCGTGGAGCAGGATCTCACTGCCTACCTGCGCCACGGCGTCGTCCTGGCTGTCCAGGATCTCCACGTCGGGAGCCTCGATCTTGCCGGGTCCGAACACCGGCTTCTTGATGTACGCCGCCAGGGCCGAGAAGCGCGCCGCCCGGATGTGCGAGCCGGAAATGACCACCGAGGACAGGTCCTTGCTGGCCACGCCGATGCCCACCGTGTCCATATCCACGTCTATGACCGTCAGGGTGCTCTGCTCGCCGGCCGAGACGCCCTTGTCGGTGATGCGCTGCATGTGCGTGTTGCTCACGCTGGCCGTGGTGCCACTGGTGTCCACCGCATCGCCGCCGATATCGTGGAAGGAGCAGTTGTCGATCTCACCGGTGGAAAAATCACTGTCCAGGGCATCCGCCAGGGTGTGGGCGAACTCGGAATTGGCGAAGTGGAAGGCGCCGTGGATGACGTTGATGGCGTCCTCGGTCTGGTTGTTCCCGATGGCCACATTGTCCAGGTTAATAGTCGTGCGGTAGAAAGTGATCCCACCGGTGAGGATCCAACCGCCGCGGCTGATGCCGGCGGTCTTCTCCACCACGGCGTACTGCCAGGTGGATTCCTCCGCCGCGTTGAGCACCACGATGCCGCCCCAGGTTTCCTCCTGAGCCGTCAGCACCACGGGCGCTCCCGGCTGGCCGCGCAGGTTCAAGGCGCCGTCCAGGAAGAGCACGCTGCCGGTATCGAAACGCAGCACCGTGCCGGCCGGGACGGTCAGCGAGGCCCCGGCGGGCAGGATCAGGTCACCCTCTACGTCCCACACCCCCGGCGCCGCCACCAGCTGGTCGGGCCGTTCGGGGTCGGCAGACAGGAAGGGATAGCGCCACAAGGCCTGTTGCAGGCCGGGCCGGTCGGGGGTGGGGCCCAGGACCACGCCGTCCGGCATCACGCCGCCTTGCAGATCGACTGGGGTAGGGGTGCTCAGGCCGGCCAGGTGGGCCTGCACCGTCACCTGGACGCTCTCCCCGGCCAGGACGGCCCGGTCAGGGATGGGGATGGAGACCGTCACGGGCGGATCCAGCGGGCGGTCGGGGTCCATCACGGGAGGCAGATCCATGCCGTCTTCCCACTGGTAGACCGTATGGCCGTTGACGGCCACGGCATCCACCTGTACCGGGAAGAGGGTAACGTTCTGTAATTGCAGCTTCAAGGAGGCCTGGCCGGTGTCTTGCGGCAGGCCGTTGGCCAGCTGGTAATTGCCCTGCAGCGGCTGGGCTACCTGAAGCTCCAGGCTGAGCGCCTTGCGCCGCTCTTCCAGGGCGCCCCAATCCACCTCGACCGCCTGGTCGGGGAACTCGACCTTGAGGGCCTGGGTCAGCTGGTCTTCCTGGGCGCCCCACTTCTGCTCCAGCCCGGCCACGTACTCCGGCTGGGTCACGCGTTGCAGTTCCTGGACGTAAGCCGTGCGCACGTCCGGGTCGTTGAAGATCTGGTTGGCGAGGAACTCGTGGACGATGGTCTGTGTCTGGCTGCACCACTGGAACGGCTCGGCGTCGTAAGCCACCGGCTCCAACAGGCCGGTGACCGGGTTGTAGTAAAAGCGCAGGTTGTGCCAGGCCACGCCGTGGCAGGCCGACCACAGGTCGCTGAGGGCAAAGAAACGGCCCATGAGGGGTACGTCGAACACCTCGGCGGCGGTCTTCTCGCCGTCCATGAAAGCCTTCAGCTGGTTGCGGGCGGTGTCCGCCTCGGCGGCCAGCACCGGGTCGGCTTCTACTTTGGTATCCTGGAAGGTGCTGATCTCGGCCGTCCACTGGTTGGTCACCATGAACTGGCCTTCCTGGATGACGTCGTTGGACCAGAAGGTGGTGATGTTGTCCCACATCAGGTCCTCGTTCAGGCGGATGATCACGCCCTGGCGCCGGCCCTGTGACTCGATCAGCTCGGGGCGGAAGAACTCTTCGAAGGCATAGATCCCCAGCAGCTTACCGTTGAGCAGCACGTTGACGAACTCGTAACGCGGCGCCATGACGCCCTCGTCGACCAGGTTCTTATGGAAGGCCCACTCGTAGAGGTAGTTGCGCGTCTCGGGGGATTGGATGGAATATTCGACCGTGCTCAACAGCGTGGCGCCGTCCTGCATCTTGATGCGGAAGGACCACTTATCGCCCTGCAGGTGGTCGGTCCAGTCGCCCTTGAGGCGCACCTTGGCGTCCATTTCGTCGCCATCTTGCAGGCGAATTTCGGCCGGGACGAAATCTTCGTCGGTGGTGTTGAGGACACCGATGTCGATGGCTTCGGCGCGCTTGGCCAGCAGCGTCTGGTAATCCTCGAAATCCATGTCGATAAACAGGGTAGGCAGGTGGTTGTCCGCGTACATGCGGAGCTCATCTGAGACGCTGCGCACGGCCTCATCGACCGGAGCCGGCAGGTCGACCTGGGGGGTGCGCAGCCAGTCTTCGGCCGAGTGCAGCAGCGAGGACAGGGCGCCGGTGCGGTAGATGAGCGCCCCGGCCAGGAAAATGGCGACATACAAGGGAATCTGGACGTACCACTTACGCCACAATTCCTTCAGAGAGAACTGCGCCGTCTTGGGCGGCGCAGAACGAAGC
The DNA here is from genome assembly GCA_012798515.1 of Chloroflexota bacterium. GTDB lineage: Bacteria > Chloroflexota > Anaerolineae > Anaerolineales > Anaerolineaceae > JAAZNB01. The sequence continues at coordinate 194 of JAAZNB010000108.1, read as the reverse complement.
TCCGGGGAAGAGACTTTCACGAATTAGCCTCCCAGCAGGTTATTCTGCTCGACCAGGCTGATGGCGCTGCCGGGGAACCGGCTGCGCAAGACTTCCATGGCATTGACGAGGCTGGCATCATCTTGGGCGTCGACGTAGTAGGTGAGCTGGTACTGCCCGTCGACCTGGTCCATACGGCGCAGATCGACCTGGCG
>JAAZNB010000633.1 GCA_012798515.1 Chloroflexota bacterium | reverse complement strand
GTGAACAGGCAGGCCACGAACATCAGCAGCACATCCCCGCGCTGGATCTCCAATCGCCGGGCGATCTCTGCCGGAGCCGCCACCGCCCGGATCTCGGTCATCGAATGCACCAGGGAAGGCGAGCCCCGGCGCAGCAAGAGATCCAGCACCGATCCGGTAAAACCTTGTTCGAGATCTTCAGCGCTGAGCACATCGTCCGGCAGGGTATCTACCAGGTAAGCCACCGGGCGGCTTTCGGCCAGGATGGCGCGCGACACCTGCACCAGGGAGGTGCCTTTTTCCACCAGCAGCGCCGTGGCCTGTTCCTGGTTGGCCACCACCTGGGCCACGTCCAGGTCGCCCATGGAGACGTCCAGGTGGATCTTGTGGGCCAGGGTCTCGATGCTCTGCAAGACTTCCAGCCCGCTCTCGATGACGTGCGAATGGCTGACGACAAACGTACCCACCCCCTGGCGGCGGCGAATCACGCCCTGACCTTCGAAGGTGCGCATGGCTTCACGCAGTGTAGCCCGGGAGACGCCCAATTGACGCGCCAGTTCCGGCTCCGCCGGCAGACGATCGCCCGGCTGCGTCTCCGAGATCAGGGAGGCGAGCTCTAATTGAAGTCGCTGGAACGGATGGGTTTCCCCGTTCTGGTTCTGCGTTTCACGGTTCATCGCTACCAATCCTCAATGGATAAAAACGGCCCTGGACACGACGGCTTATTCCAACACAGGGATAAAGTCAAAGTGATTCACATCCACCAGGCCAAGGTCTGAGATGCGCAGGTCCGGGATCACCACCAGGCCCAGCAGGCTGAGCTGCATGGTGGGATTGTTCAGGCTGCAACCGCAGGCCTGGAAGCCAGCCAGCACTGTGGCTGCCTGCCGCGCCACTTCGGCGGCGGGGGAGTTGGACATCAGCCCGGCAATCGGCAGGCGCACCTGGCCGATCACCTGGCCATCCTTGACCACCACCTGCCCGCCGTCCATCCCGGCCAGGGTGTTGGCCGCCAGGGTCATGTTCTCGTCGTCTGTACCGACCACGATCAGGTTGTGGCTGTCGTGAGCCACGGTAGTGGCCACGGCGCAAGGCGCATTGAAACCAAAGCCGTGCACCAGGCCCACCTGCATGCGCCCGGTGCGGTGATGGCGTTCGATCAAAGCCACTTTGGCCAGGTCATTCCCCAGGTCGGTCTTGACTTCCCCATCCACGGGTTCGATTTCCATCCGCAGGTGGCGGGTCGGCGCCTGGTTCTCGATGATCCCGATCACGTTGGCGGTCACACAATGTTTGTTGTCACATTTCAAGCGGAAGTCCGCCGCCGCCAGGGGGCGTTTAAGGTGCACGGAGTGCAGCGCCCATTCCGGATAGGTCACTTCGGGCATGGACACACGCAGCTCGCCTTGCTCGGCGACCACCGCACCCTTAGCAATGACCATGTCCACGGCGAAGTGGTCCAGGTCTTTCACCAGCACGATGTCGGCAAACCGCCCGGGGGCGATCATGCCCATATCGCGGCTGACGTGGAAATGCTCGGCCGTATTGATGGTGGCCATCTGCAGCGCCTTCATGGGCGACAAACCACACTCGATGGCGTGGCGGATGACCCGGTCCATGTGCCCTGCGGTGATCAACGTCTCGGAGTGAGAATCGTCGGTGCACAACAGGAAATAGCGGGAATCCAGGCCGGACTCGGTGACCGCTTTGACCTGGGCGGCCACGTCGTGCCAGGCCGAGCCGAAACGCATCATCACGCGCATGCCCTGGCGGGCGCGAGCAATGGCGTCTTCCAGGCGCGTGCCTTCGTGATCGTCTTCCGGCCCGCCGGCGGCGTAGCCGTGAAAGGGCAGGCCCAGGTCGAGCGAGGCATAATGCCCGCCGATGACCTTGTCGGCCTTACGGGCTACGGCCATTTCGGCGTGAACTTTGTCATTGCTGCTGAACACGCCGGGGAAGTTCATCATTTCACCCAAACCGATGATATTTGGCCAGGTCATGGCCTCGGCCACTTCCGCCGGGCCAATGGTCGCCCCGGGAGTTTCCATCCCGGGAGCCGACGGCACACACGAGGGCATCTGTACGAACACGTGGATCGGCTGCTGGAGGGCCTCGTCGACCATCAGGCGTACGCCGCGCAGCCCAAAGACGTTGGCAATCTCGTGCGGGTCGATGAACATGCCCGTCGTCCCGTGCGGGATGACCGCCCGGGTAAACCCGGTCACCGTGACCATGCCGGACTCGACGTGCATGTGCCCGTCCAGTAGCCCGGGGCACAGGTAGCGCCCGCCGGCGTCGACGACCGTCGTGTTTTCACCGATCGTGTGGCCGGCGTCCGGCCCCACGTAGGCAATCCGTTGTTCGATTACGGCCACGTCAGTGTTGGGGATGATCTCTCCCGTTTGCACGCTGACCCAATTTCCGTTGCGGATCACCAGGTCCGCCGGGGTGCGCCCCATGGCGCAGTCCACCAGCACGCGTGCATCCTGTAAATGCAGGTTTTCAACACTCATGTTCAGCACCTCCTGATCCGTGCATTCCCCAAAGGTAGGATAGTCTAAACGGTTTGCAATAACCGCCCGGCCGCCTGGTTGTGCCGTTCTACCAGGCGAGGCAGGTCCAGGGTCTGGATCTGGCCGTCCTGGACGATGATCCGCCCGTGGACGACGTTCACATCCACGCCGCGCGGGTGGCACAGCAGCAGCGCCGCCACGGGATCATGCCGCGCCCCGGCGTAGTCCAGGTGGTTCAGGTCAATCGCGATGAAGTCGGCGCACTTGCCGGGCTCCAGCGAGCCAATGTCATTCCGTCCCAGCACCGCCGCCCCACCGCGGGTAGCCAGTTCGAGCGCCTGGCGGGCCGTGAGCAGCTCGGGGGCATCACTGGTCGACAGGGAAGCGCCCATCAGGCCCGAGCGCAAGCGCGCCAGCAGCAAGGCCATGCGCGCCTCGGCCATCAAATTCGAACTGTCGTTGCTGGCCGAACCGTCCACCCCCAGGCCCACCTTGACGCCGGCCTGCATGTACTCCCACAACGGGGCAATGCCCGAGGCCAGGCGCATGTTCGAGCTGGGACAATGGGCCACGCCGCAGCCATGGGCAGCAAACATATCAATCTCTTGCGGGTTGATGTACACCGAGTGGGCGAACCACACGTCCTCTCCCACCCAGCCTACAGATTGCATATAACCCACCGGGCGGTAGCCGAATTTCTCCAGGCAGAACTGCTCTTCATCCTGGGTCTCGGCCAGGTGTGTGTGTAGATGAACACCGTAGCGGCGTGCCAGGGCCGCGCTCTGGCGCATCAGCTCCCCGGTTACACTGAATGGCGAGCATGGGGCCAGGACGATCTGCACCATGGCCCCCGGGTTGGCATCGTGATAGCGCTGGATGAGGCGTTCGCTGTCGGCCAGGATGGTCTCTTCGCTATCGACCACCGTATCGGGAGGCAGCCCACCCTGGCTTTGTCCCAGGCTCATCGAGCCCCGTGAAGCCTGCAAACGCAGGCCTACCTCGCTCGCGCCGGCAATCTCGTCGTCCAGGCGAGCGCCGTTGGGGAAAAGGTACAGGTGATCCGAAGCAGTCGTGCAGCCGGATAGAGCCAGCTCAGCCAGGGCCGTCTGGGTCGAGATGTAGATGTCTTCCGGGGTCAGGCGCGCCCAGATGGGATAAAGCGTGGTCAACCAGTTGAACAGGTTGGCGTCCTGGGCAGCCGGGACGGCCCGGGTCAGGGTTTGGTAGAAATGGTGGTGGGTATTGATGAGGCCCGGCAGGACCACATGACCTTCGAGGTCCAGCACCTGGTCTGCCGTCTGCGGCAGTTCCTGAGTGGGCCCCACCTGGCGAATAAAGCCATCTTGAACAAATAGACCACCGTCGCGAACCTCACGGCGGTGGTCATCCATGGTAACCAGAAGGGAGGCGTTTCGAACCAGAAGAGTAGCCATAAGTTTACAGGGGATTCTCCAAACGGACGCCTGAAGGGACCGGTGTATTGTCAGACAAATTTAGTGTAACAAGATTTTATCCAAAAGTCAATTGTCTGACATATCAATTTTGACGATTGTCAGACAGTTCCGCGGCCCGCAGTGTGTTTTGCATCAACATGGCGATGGTCATCGGGCCCACCCCACGCGGCACAGGGGTGATGGCGCCGGCGACCGCTTTAGCTTCGTCAAAAGCCACGTCGCCCACCAGGC
>JAAZNB010000632.1 GCA_012798515.1 Chloroflexota bacterium | reverse complement strand
TCCGCTGCGGCGGCCGGCGGCCCCGGCGCCCCGGCCCGCCCGCACCGGAGCGAAAGCCAACTTTCACGGTCGCGAGCGGATCATGGGGGGATGGCTGAGGCGGGGCGGGTAAGCCGGCGCCCCTTGCAAGCCATGTTCGGTCGGGCGCACCCCTGCGGGGCGTAATAATGGAAGCCCGACCTGCTCTGCGGCCGGGGGGAAAACCGGCCGGCGTAGGTTGGCTAGAGCGATCTGGCCAATCGCGCCCCTCCGCTGCGGCGGCCGGCGGCCCCGGCGCCCCGGCCCGCCCGCACCGGAGCGAAAGCCAACTTTCACGGTCGCGAGCGGATCATGGGGGGGTGGCTGAAGCGGGTCGGGTAAGCCGGCGCCCATGGCCGGCCGTGTTCGGTCGGGCGTACCCCTAGCGGGGCATAATAATGGAAGCCCGACCGGCTAAAAGAGGGGGGATCGGCCTGGAGACAAACCTTTTGCCCGTAAATTCCCCCTAAAGCCGGAGGCAAGATATCCGAAAATGATAAGCAGAAGATTACAAACCGAATATCAACGATGTGGAGGCGTCAACCAGGCGAAATCACTATTCTCTCGTTGAAGGCAGCCGCCCAAAGTGGGCCAGGCGGCCGCCGCAAATGTAACCCGGCCCCAACAGCGCATTTTCATTCTTTTTTAGGGGAAGGATCCCCGCCAAGCACAAACATGGAGGTTTGAAATGGCTAATCCTGATATCACTCGTATTGCTGGAAACATCGGCGCACTCAATGCCCTGCAGCAGTTATCCACCATCAACAACAAGTTGGCCGTCCACCAGTCCCGCCTGGCTTCCGGCAAGCGCATCAACAGCGCCGCCGATGATCCCGCCGGCCTGACCATTGCGACCAAAATGCAGGCCCGTTCTGAAGGCCTCAAGACCGCACTGGACAATATCGGCGATGCCAAGAACATGCTCTCCGTGGCCGAGTCTGGCCTGAGCAAACTGACCGACATCCTGGTGCAGATGCGCTCCAAAGCCGAGCAGGCCGCTTCCGACACCCTGGGTGAGACCGAGCGCCAGACCATCCAGACCCAGCTCTCCGCCTTCGCCGCCCAGATCGACAGCATCATCGCCGAGACCAAGTGGAACGACGTGCAGCTGCTGGATGGCAACATCAACAAACGCTTCCAGACCGGCGCCGACGCCGGCGAAGTCACCACCTGGAACATGACCCAGAAGCACGACGCCACCACCCTGGGCATCTCCACCGTGGAAGCCAACAACGGCACCGCCAATGAAGACATCGCCCACGGTGTGACCGCCTACAACGGCGACATGGCCATCTTCGACGGTCTCTCCCGCCTGGGCACCGGCACCTACCAGGTCAAAGTCGACGAAGTCGCCGCCACCAGCACGGAAGGCACGCTGAACGTGTTGACCTCCGTGGCCGGCAACAACGGCCAGGTCACCCTGGGCACGGTAGCCAACGCCACCTCCGAGCTCGCCAATGGCACGTCCTCCATCGAGATCACCGGCTATAACACCGGCACGCATGCCCTGTCGTACTCTCTGAACGGCGTGGCCCAATCCGATGTCACCATCACCGGCGACGACGACGAAATCGCCCTGGGCGACACCGGCGTGACCGTCGCCCTGGCCGATTACGGCGCCGCGGTGCAGAATGGCACCTACACCATCGACTACGTCCAGAGCGACACGGCTCGCATGCAGCTGCAAACCGCCAGCGGCACGGCCATCGCCGTGGACGCCAACGGCAGCGACGGCGCCCCCAACGCCACCAGCACCTACTTCTACGTCACGGCCTCCAACACCTACAACACCGGCAAGGGTTTGCAGATCACGGCCGGCGACCTGACCGCCCTGACCAACAACAAGGGCAGCGTCAGCTCCTTCGACTACGTGCAGGCCAACGACAACTCGGTCAACGTGTCCACCGCCGAACTGGCCAGCAACTACATGACCACGGTCAACGCCGCATTGGATACGGTCAACCGCAGCATGGCCGACCTCGGCTCGCTGATGGCCCGTATGTCGATCAAAGAAGAGGCGGTTACCTCCTCCCAGATCAACGTCGAATCCTCTTACAACCGCATCATGAACGCCAACATGGCCGAAGAGCAGGTGAACGCCAGCAAGTACCTCATCCTGCAGCAGACCGCTACCGCCATGCTGGCCCAGGCCAATACGGCGCCGCAGTTCCTGCTCTCCCTGTTCCAATAATCCGGGACGCAGGCTCACGCCTGGCACATTTCTGGCATCCAATCAGGGGGGCGCCCAGCGCCCCCCATCCCTCTTCAAACCGTATGGGTAATTTTCAGGGCAGATCACCATGGCCACTTCCGTCAGCAGCACTTCTTCGACCACCACACTGGACTCGTACTACGTCAACCTGATCAACCAGATCATGGAGACCGAGCAGACCAAGCTAAATACACTCACGGCCGACAAAGACAGCATCGAGGTCAAGAAGGCCGTGTATACCGATTTAAGCTCCAAGCTCAGTAGCCTCCAGTCCCAGGTGAAAGCGCTGATCAGCACCGAAACCGGCTACTCCCTGAACCCCGATCCCAAGGCCGCCGTCTCCAACGTGGAGACCGACAGCACCGTGCTCACCGCCACTTCGTCCAGCTCGGCCCTGATCGGCACCTACAACCTGTCCGTCACCACACTGGCCAAACAGCACAGCGTACGCTCCGACCGCCAGGCAGCTACCAACCAGGCCCTCAACCTGGCCGGCAAGTTCACCATTGGCGGAGCCGAGACGCGCAGCGCCCAGACCCAGGCCACCATCGAAGACACGGTGGCCGCCTTCGGCACGGCCGAGGTCACCAGCAGTAAAGGCCAGCTGGGCAGCGGCGATTACTACGTGGAAGTGCGCCAGAACGGCGCCTGGCAGTTCCGCCTGGTGGACGCCGACGGTAACCCGGTCAGCATCCTCAAGGCCGACGGCAGCGGCAGCGCCACCACCAGCTGGCAGACCATCCCCGACGGCGCCACGAACTACGACACCGGCCGCGGCCTGACCATCGACTTCGGCGACGACCGCGACCTGTACCAGGCCGGCAACCGCACCAACAACAACGCCGCCAAAGTCAGCTACACCGCCCAGGGCGCCAGCATCACGGTCAACGCCACCGACACCCTGCAAGACGTCGCCAACCTGATCAACGAAGGCGTCTACGGCGAAGGCAACGAAGTCAGCGCCTCGATCGTCGACAACCACCTGGTGATCACCTCCAAGTACACCGGCGCCGACCACGCCATCCTGGCCAGCGGACAGCCCCTGGTGGCCCTGGGCCTGCTTACCTCCGGCGGCGAGTACAAGAACGAGCTCACCCCGGCCAGCGACGCCCAGTTCACCATCAACGGCATGCCCATCACGCGCAGCACCAACACCGGCCTGACCGACGTGCTGCCCGGCATCACCCTCAACCTGGCCGATGACGCCGAAGGCAAGAGCGCCACGCTCACCGTCAGCACCGACCTGGACGCCAAGAAGAACGCCGTCACGGCCTTCATCAACAGCTTCAACTCCCTGGAAACCTACCTGACGCAGAAGACCACGTCCACCAAGGTAGACGACCAGAAGTACGAACGCGGCGCCCTGGCCGGCGAGTCCAATATCGTCACCCTGCGCTACGACTTGCAGCGCATGGCCTACACCAACATCACCAACGCTGGGCAGTACAAAAGCCTGGCCGAGCTCGGCATCACCATCGGCGACAACTTCCAGATCAAGCTTTCCGACGCCTCCAAGCTGGAAAATGCCTTGCGCAGCAACCCCAACGACGTCAAGGACCTGCTGGACGCCAAGATGGCCGAAATGAACGACCTGCTCACCCGCTTCACCGGCGACACCGGCATGGTCTCTCTATCCCAAGACGCCATCTCCGACGAGGAAGACCAGATCCAGAACAAGATCGACGCCGAGAACGACCGCCTGACCAAGCGCAAAGAGGCGCTGACGGCTCAATATGCCGATATCCAGGCCCAGATGACCAGCCTGACTTACCTGCAGCAGACCCTGTCTGCCCTCGGAACCTTTAATATCACCACTTAAGCCATTCTGACTGTACGCCATAAAGGAGGGCCCCATGTCCTCTACCGAATTATCGAAAATTAATCTCTCCGACAAACAATCGCTCACCAGCTACTCGGCCGGGAACGTTTATTCCCAGGATGCCAGCACCCGCGCCGATGCAGCCGGCGCGGCGAGCGAGGATGCGCAGCAGGCCACGGCCGCCAAATCGACGCCGGCCAAAGGACTGGCGCAGAACCCGGACATCCGACTGAAGTTCATGGTCGATTCCGACTCGAATGAGATTACCGTGCTGATCTTAGATCGGGCCTCCAAGCAGATCCTGCGTACCATCCCGCCTTCCGAGCTGAACAATTTCAAAGAAGGCGATCTGCTGACTTTGTTCACCTAGCGCCTGGCGATCGTCACCGATCTACGGCCTCAGGGTCTCAAGTCTGGCAGGATTCATCCGATACTAAGATATAGAACCAGGGAAGTAGCCTTAGAACAACAGGAGAACCAGATCATGTACCAACATGCTTACCGGAGCCAGGAATATCGCCAGCAGGACGTCATGGGCGCCAGCCCTATCCGTCTGGTCGTCATGGCTTACGATCTGGCGATCAAAGCCTGCGAACAGCAAGACTTCGCTCGCGCCACGAAAGCCATCAGCGTCCTGCGTGACGCGCTGAACTTCGATTATCCGGAAGTAGCGGTTGGACTGTTCCGTCTTTACCAGTGGAGTTTGGATTGCATCCGCCAGGGCGATTACGCCGCGGCCCTCAGCACGCTGCGCGAGCTGCGCGACGCCTGGGCCAACACCGAAAAGCATTACATGCCCGAGGTCGCCCTGCCCAACATGCAGTCTTACCACGCCGCAGCCTGAGGCTGCCTGCCAGAGCTCACCCATTGAGCCACAACTAAAGACAGACTTCAAACCGCCAGGGGCAATCCAATGCCCCCTTTTTTCTTTTCTGTCACCTTCACGCAATTTTTATATCCCCTTCACACCCCCTTTACTGATCTCCAAAACTGAATTCGCTACCATAAGCACAGTCGACACCCAGAATTGGTTTTTCAATCTGGCGTGGAAGGTGCTTATCTTCCTTTCCTTCTCGTGGATGGAGCTGGCTATGAGCTTTTGGAACAGTATCAGAATCGGCGCATCGGGGTTATCCGCCCAGCGGCTTCGCCTGGACGTCATCTCCAATAACATCGCCAACGCGCAGACCACCAAGACCGAGGACGGCGGACCCTACCAGCGTCAGGACGTGGTCTTCTCCCCTCAAGACAGCAACACCTTCCTGCCCACTTTCCTGGCTAATCGCCTGCAAGGCACCCCGGCCGCCCGGGCGGTGGCCGAAGGCGGCGTGCAGGTCACCCAGGTGGTCACCGACGAAACCCCCGGGGCGCAGGTCTACGACCCCACCCACCCGGATGCCGACGAGAACGGTTACGTCACCTATCCCAACGTGGACCTGGTCGTGGAAATGACCAACATGCTGTCGGCCACCCGCTCCTACGAGGCCAACCTGGCCGCCGTAGAAGCCGCCAAACGCATGGCCTTGAAAGCACTGGATATCGGTAGCTAGCCCATTCAGGACCCCAGGAAAACGTCATGCAAATTCCCGGCATCACCCCGATTTCTCCCCAGACCATCCAGAGCGTCTACTCCACCGGCAAGGCGGAGGAGACCAACCCCACCGCCGGCGGTACCTTCGCCGATGCCCTGGACGCCCTCAACCAGTCTCAGCTGGAGAGCGACCAGCTCGTCGAGAAACTGGCGGCCGGCCAGGACGTCGATCTTCACGACGTGATGATCTCGATGGAAGAAAACGACATCAACTTTCGGGTTGCCATCGCCATTCGCGACCAGCTGGTGGACGCCTATCGCGAAGTCATGCGCATGAACGTCTGATCGAATTTATCTCTAGAATCAGGACTGATCCTCCATGCTTGCTTCCCTTCAACAACAACTCGGCACATTCTGGCAGCATCAAAGCCGGGCCCAGCGCATCACTTTGATGACCCTGGGGCTGGCCGCCGCGGTGCTGATACCGTTGTTCATCGTGTGGGCCACGCAGCCCACCTATTCGGTGGCCTTTACCGGGCTCTCGGAAGAAGACGCCGGGCAGATCATCGAACAACTGGATGCCTCCCAAATCGCCTACCAGCTGCGCGACAGCGGCACCATCCTGGTGTCCTCCGACCAGGTGTACGAAGTACGCCTCCGCATGGCCCGGGAAGGCCTGCCCAAGAGCGGCAGCGTGGGCTTCGACGAGCTGTTCAGCGGCAACACCCTGGGCATGACCGAATTTACCCAGCGGGTCAATTACCAGCGCGCCCTGGAGGGCGAGCTGGAGCGCACCATCGGCAGCCTCAAGGCGGTCAATGCCGTGCGCGTGCACATCGTCACCCCTGAAAAGACCCTGCTGTCCGGCGAGCAGGCCCCCACCACCGCCTCGGTCACCATCCAGCCCAACACGGGCATGTCCCTGGACGCCGCCTCGGTGCAGTCGATCACCCACCTGGTGGCCAGCAGCATCGAAGGCTTGCAGCCCGAGAACGTGGTCGTGGTGGACACCGACGGCAACATGCTGGCCTCGGGCAACACCAACGGGGAAGCCACCGGCAGCCTGGCCCAGTCCGACGGCCAGCGCACCGCTGAAGCCGCCGCCGCCGGTGAGATCCGCCAGAAGGTGCAGAACATCCTCGACTCGGTGCTGGGCCCCAACCGCTCGGTGGTGCAGGCCAACGTGATCATGGATTGGACCCAGCGCGAGATCACCTCGCAGACCTTCGATCCTACCCCGGCCGCCATCCGCAGCTCACAGAAATCCTCCGAGACCTACACCACCAACGGCGACGCCATTTCCGGCGTGCCCGGGGCGGCCAGCAACCTGCCCACCCCGGTAGCCACCGACATGGCCGGCAGCGCCGGGTATTACCAGAGCACCGACGAGACGCTCAACTACGAGCTCTCCCAGGTGCAAACCCACGAAGTAGAAACCCCCGGCAAGATCGAGCGCATCTCCCTCTCGGTGCTGGTAGACGGCATCGAAGACGCCCAACAGCTGGACATCATCAAAACTGCCGTGGCGGCCGCAGCCGGCATCGACGAGACCCGCGGCGATACGCTGGCCGTGGAGACCCTGGCCTTCGACCGCTCTTACTACGAGACCCAGGCCGCCGACCTGGCCGACAGCCAGCAGACCGACCTGTAC
>JAAZNB010000107.1 GCA_012798515.1 Chloroflexota bacterium | reverse complement strand
CCATGTTTCTAATTCATTCACATCCTCTCCGCGCAGGGCGTCTGGAGGGGGCGCTCCGGCGCCCTTCACGGCCATTGCAACCCGGCTGCTCTGCGGCCCGAGACGGCGCGGGTAAGCCGGCATCCCTGGCCGGCCGTGTTCGGTCGGGCGTACCCCTATCGGGGCACCTTACCCCTATCGGGGCATGATATACCCCTTCGGGGCATGATATACCCCTTCGGGGCATGGTATGGAAGCCCGACTTGCTAAAAGAGGTGGTTCTGCGGCCTGGGGGAGACCCACCGTGCGTAGGTTGGCTAGAGCGATCTGGCCAGGCGCGCCCTTTCGCCGCGGAGGAAGGCGGCCAAGGCACCCCGGCCGGCCCGCGCCCGAAGCGAAAGCCAACTTTCACGGTTTCGAGGGGATCATTGGGGGTATGCCCGAGGCGGTGCGGGTAAGCCGGCATCCCTGGCCGGCCGTGTTCGGTCGGGCATTTGGAAGCCCGACCTGCTATAGAAAATGGGCGCCCTTCACGGCCATTGCAACCCGGCTGCTCTGCGGCCCGAGAAGGCGCGGGTAAGCCGGCACCCCTGGCAGGCTTGGCCTGTCTGGCGTTGGCCATGCTGATGCTCAAATCCTTTGTTCACCGCATGGCCCATGTCCTTTAAGTTCATAACACGCTTTAGGGAACTCTTCAGTCTGGCCGCGTCCCAGGGGTTCGCGGAGCAGATGGTGGTGCCTGACGGCCAAGGTGGAGATTGCCCCCCGGCCAAAGCACCGGGGGTAACGCTTCGCTTGCAATGACAGATCTGTCATTGCAAGCTCACGAGCGTACTACCCGGGGAGCGAAGCAATCCCCACGCCGGCCTGGCCCGGAACCCGTCCCTTACTTTTGGGCGGCTTGCAGGGTGATGGTATAGATTTCCTGTTCGGGAGCCAGGCCGCAGGCGGAGATAGGCTGGTCGCCGGGGCAGGTCACACCCGCCGCGGGGGCCCATTCAACCCGGATCAGCAGCAGGCCCATGTCGCGGGTCATGGCCGTGGCCGCCCCGGTGGGACCGCTCGCCTGGTAGGCGCTTTGTTCTTCCCACCCCAGCATGCCCCTGGCCAGGTTGGCGGTCACCGTACCGGGGTCGGAGAACTGCGCCCCCGTGCCGCTGGCGGTTAGCGTGCAGCCCCGCCCGCTTTCCTGGGTGAGCGGATTGGTGAAGGCGGTGTTGGTCTGCATGGTAAAGTACGTTGCAAGGGCCTGCCCGGCCAGCTCTTGCAGCACCTGGCAGACCGCCTCCGACACCGGGCTGTAGGCGCCCGTCCCCGCGTTATTCGCCAGGGGGGGAATTGAGATGCTCAGGGTGTAATGCGTGGCCTGCGCAGTCAGGTTATCGATCCCCACCACGTAATCCTGGCTGCCGGGCAGCACGGTGCTCCAGGTGCTGGTCGACTGGGGCAGCAAGACCTTCCCGTCTGCGGTGCGGACGTAGAAATAAGCGCCGGACGAGGGGCTGAAATTGGCCGAAACCGACATCGTCTGGCCTTGCATGGCGTTCAACACGAAGGCGACGCTGCTGTTCCCCTGGAGGTCACCGTATGTGCTCCAACTGCTGGTGTTGGCCGCAAACTGGACCCGGCTGGGCGTGACCGGGTTGCTGGCGGCTGCGGCGTTGGCCTGCTCGGCGGCTTGCAGGTTGGCGAGGCAGGCCGGCTCTGGCCCGGGGACGGCCGGATATTTACCGTCCGGCGAGGCGGGCAGCCCCAGGGAAATCCCACACTCGTTCTGGCCGGGGAACTGGACCATGACGTCGTTGACCGTCTGGTTGGCGGCCACCGAGACCAGGGACAGCGCCTGGCCATCTTGCGAATAGGCCGCCGAGGCGCCGCCGGCCGCACCGGAGACGTAGGCGACCAGCTGGTACGTGCCGGGCGGCACGCTCAGGCTGAACTCGGCCACCCCATTTTCGTTGGCGGGAGTTTCCACCGTGGCCCACTTGCCGCTGGCCGGGTCGATGGCATACACGGCCATGGCCGGGGTGGGCGGGGCCATGATGCCTACCTTCCCGTTGATGGTCCCCTGGACGACTTCGGGGGTGGGGCT
>JAAZNB010000631.1 GCA_012798515.1 Chloroflexota bacterium | reverse complement strand
GCTGTTGTTCTACGCCATCGCCAAACGCCAACCCCGATGGTTCTGGTTGGCCTTCCTTTACAAGACCGGCATCGACAGCGTTGCCGCCTACGCCCAACTGAACGGGATCGAAACCGTGGCCAAACTGTGGAGTGTGGAACTAATCGTGGGGCTCTTCGGTGCGGCCGGCTGGTGGGGCACCCGCCGTATCCAGGCGCGCTACCCGGCGCCCCGGCCCGTTCCCGGCGAGGAAGAACCCGCTCCCCCGAGCCCGTAGAACCGTATCTACCATCCCCATTCAACACAAGCTAAAAAAAGGCAGCCGGTACCGGCTGCCTTTTCATTATAAGAATCTCCAACTAGAGGGTGTTATGAACTTGGGGCATTATTCCAGGGTACGCCCGACTGGCTATGACCGGGAAAGAGATCGCCAATTTTATTTCGCAGGTCGGGCTTCCATATCATGCCCCGCAGGGGTGCGCCCGACCGAACATGGCTGGCCAGGGATGCCGGCTTACCCGCTCCGTCTCAGGTATACCCCAGTTGATCCACTCGGGAACGTGAAAATGGCCGCCGCCCACATTGGCCCGTTTGCTTCGACCGGGGGCCGATACGACCAGAAAAAGAGGTGCGTTGCCAACGCACCCTACAGAAGAAATCGCCCTACCCGCCCCGCCTCGGGCATACCCCGATGATCCATGCGGGAGCGTGAAAGTTGGCTTTCGCTCCCGGCGCGAGCCGGCCGGGGCGCGGGGGCGGCTTGCCCCCGCTATGGATAAGCGCATTTTGCCGGATCGCTCTAGCCAACCTACGCACGGCCGGTTTCCCCCAGCCCGCAGAGCACGGCGCCGGGAAAAAATCGCCCATTTCCATTAGCAGGTCGGGCCCGCACGCCCGACCGGACACGGCTGCCGGGGCGAGGAGAGTTCATAACACCTTCTAGGCGGGCGAACCGTTCTGTCGGACCAGGGCCTCCAGTCGCACCACCTCATCCTTGAATTGCCGGGTCAGCGGTGTGGCCTCGAAAGCCGAGAAGACGTTTACCAGGGCGTGATAGTACCACAACGTTCCCTCGCGCCCGCCGCGAAATCGTTCCCACAGCGCCTCACCGAGCTCGCGATAATCCTGAATGATCGAACGCACATTATGCAGCTTATCTGCGGCCGAGACCAGGCGCACGGAAGCGTTGGCCGAGAACAGGTGGGCAATGTAAGCTTCTTTGCGTTCCCGCCACGGTGGCTTGGGGATTACGTCGGCGTCGGAACAACCCGCCACGATCCCGGCCACCTGCTCCCCAAAGCGCTCGGCGATCTCTCGCAGCGTGTTTTTGCCCCCTTGATCTTCGACAGCGTCGTGCAACAGT
Organism: Chloroflexota bacterium; assembly: GCA_012798515.1. Taxonomy (GTDB): domain Bacteria; phylum Chloroflexota; class Anaerolineae; order Anaerolineales; family Anaerolineaceae; genus JAAZNB01. The sequence continues at coordinate 6,511 of JAAZNB010000631.1, read as the reverse complement.
GCTGCAATGGCCTCATCCTCATTGCCGCCGTTCTCCAACACAATGCCGGCAACGCTTAGCAGATGAGCGATGTACGGCACGTCGGAGCCTTTGCGCAGCTGCCCTGCATGCAAATGCAGAGAATATAAAAGTGCTTTCTCAAATCGTGGAGTCAAAACAACGCCCATTTTTACCTGCCATTCTCTAAGTGAGGAACGTAGTTGACATCTTCATTATACCTCCATACCCATCTAGACGAATCAACGCCGGTTATGATATACTTTGCCCGCTACGCCAACAGTACACACGCTTTCCGACCGACCCAGGCGTGCTGCCACAGGCAGTGAAGGGAAGGGACGACGAAAGCGGAGGATAAAACGCAAAGGAGCATATGTATTAAAATGGCTGCCGTGATTTCCATGAAAGCCCTGCTTGAAAGTGGCGTCCACTTCGGACACCGGACCAACAAGTGGAACCCCTCCATGCGCCCGTTTATCTTTACGGAACGCAATGGCATCCACATTATCGACCTCCAACAGACCGTCAAAGCCATCAATAACGCCTATAACCTGGTGCGCGACACCGTGACGAACGGCGGCACCGTGTTGTTCGTAGGCACCAAGCGCCAGGCGCAAGAGACTGTGCGCGACGAGGCCATCCGCTGCGGCATGCCCTACGTCACCGAACGCTGGCTGGGCGGCATGCTGACCAACTGGGTCACCATCCACCAGCGCATCATGGAGCTGGAAGATCTCGAAAAACTGCGCGACACCGGTGAGATCCACCGCCTGACCAAAAAAGAAGGCCTGTTGATCGAACGCGAAATCAAACGCCTCGAGATTCGTCTCGGTGGCGTACGCAACATGAAACGCCTGCCCGACCTGCTCTTCGTAGTCGATGTGAGCCGTGAATCCACGGCCGTGCACGAAGCCAACCTCAAAGCGGTGCCGGTCATCGCCCTGGTGGACACCAACTGCGATCCCAGCGGCGTGGACTTCGTTATCCCGTCCAACGACGATGCCATCCGCGCCATCAAACTGCTGGTCGGCAAAGTTGCCGACGCAGTCCTGGAAGGCAAGGCCATGCGCAAAGACGAGGAGAGCGAAGAAGCCGAAGCGGTAGAGGCCCCTGCCCGCCCCGCGGCCCCCGTCCGGGCTCCCCTCGACCAGGAAGTAGAATTAGAAGACAAAGACCTGTTGGGTGAATCGACCCTTGCCAAGCTGGGCGGCAAGTCCCATGAAGAGGGCGCGGCCGAAGCTGAAGCGACAGAAGAACAGAACACCAACGAGACTGCTGAAGAAACCGAAGGCTAAACACAGCTTTCTGACCGCACTGCCACTGTACTATTTCGTAGAAAAAGGGATTTGGAATGGCAATTACAACTGAAATGATCAAACAACTGCGCGAAGCCACCGGGGCCGGTGTACTGGATTGTCGCAAGGCTCTGGAAAAAGCGGACGGCGACTTCAACAAAGCTCTTGAATTCCTGCGTGAGAAGGGCCTGGCCCTGGCCGCCAAGCGCGCTGAGCGCACGGCCTCTGAAGGCATTGTCGAGCTTTATTCTCACGGACAGGGTCGCGTGGGTGTCATGGTCGAGGTCAACAGTGAGACCGATTTCGTAGCTCGCTCGGATGCTTTTCGCACCCTGGCTCACGAGATCGCGCTGCAAATTGCAGCCGCGTCACCGCTGTACATCCATGAAGAAGAAATCCCTGCCGAAGTGATCGAAACGGAAACCCGTATCGCCACCGTGAAAGCCAAAGAAGAAGGCAAACCCGAGGCCATCCTGCCGCGTATTGCCGAAGGAGCCGTCAACAAATACAAAAACGAGACTGTGCTCCTGCGCCAGGCTTACATCCGCGATGAGTCCATTACCATCCAGCAGTTGCTGAATCAGAACGTTGCTTCTCTCGGAGAAAACATCATCATCCGGCGCTTTGTCCGGTGGGCATTGGGAGAGAACAGCGAGAGATAATCATCACAAAAGACCAACCAGGCGGTTGGTCTTTTTATAAGGAGGTGTAATGGAGGGCCTAAAATACCACCGCATTCTGCTCAAGTTGAGCGGTGAATCATTGGCCGGGGAGCAAGGCTTTGGAATCGACCCCATCGCGGCCATGCACATCGCCGAGCGGGTCCGGGAAGTACGCCAGATGGGCGTAGATGTGGCCATCGTAATCGGCGCCGGCAACCTGTGGCGCGGGCGCGAGAATCACGGCGTCAGTATGGATCGCGCCACGGCCGATTACATGGGCATGCTGGCCACGGTGATGAATGCCCTGGCGCTCATGGACGCCCTGGAGAGCATCAACGTCATCACCCGCGTACAAACGGCCATCGAGATGCGCTCGGTCGCCGAACCCTACATCCGGCGGCGAGCCATCCGCCACCTGGAAAAAGGCCGCGTGGTCATCTTCGGCGGCGGCACGGGCAACCCGTACTTCTCGACCGATACGGCTGCCGCTCTGCGCGCCATGGAAATTGACGCCGACGTGCTGATCAAGGCCACCAAGGTGGACGGCGTTTACGATCGTGACCCCAAGCGCGACGCCAACGCGGTACGTTTCGACCAGCTTAGCTACATCGAGACCCTCAACCGGCGCCTGGAAGTCATGGACAGCACCGCCGTCACATTATGTATGGAGAACAAACTGCCCATCCTGGTACTGAACCTGTGGGACCCGAATGCCCTGCGCCAGGCCCTGCTGGGCGACAACGTGGGCACCCTGGTCACTTCCGGCGATTGACCAACCGGCGTGTTAACCCCGCACCCCCGGGCAGCTGTGTATGCCCGGGGGGCTTTTTTTAATCCATCGGTTTACGAACGGACGTCAACCTGGGGCAGATAATACTCAGCCGAACCGTTGGGGATGCCCTCCAAAACCCGGCTACCGCCGGCTGACGATCCCTGGCGCAGGTCCCAGCCAGCATCGCTCAGGGTAAAGAAGACGAAATTCTCAGCATCCAGCCAGCGTATTCCCCGCGGGAACTGGCTGTCACTGACGGTCAACGGCGCCGAACCGACCTGCCCGACCAGCAGGTTGGAAGCGCCATTGTCATAGATCGCAAGCCCCATCGAATCAGGACTCCAGGCCCCCAACGAGACCCCACCCGAAACGTATACGCTATCCACGTCTGCATCGATCTCCAGGATGCGCAGTTCGTAACGGTTTTCGGCGACCTCGCCCATCCGTTTGAGATAAGCCAACCTGGAACCGTCTGGCGAAAGCACCGGAAGGACGAGCGGCGCAGGCGTCAGGCGAGTCAGGCGGGTCGCCGCCGAGCCATCGGCCGGGATCTGCCACAGATCACTGGGCGGGGTGGGCTCGTCCAGTTGGGCAGGCGGTGGGATCACCACCCTCAGGTAGCTGGAATCCGGCGCCCAGGCCGGCTCGGCGTAGAAAGCGTATTCGCTGTAAGTCAGCACCGGCTCGTAGGTCAACACGCTGTCCCGGCGGTTGCCGCCGCCGGCATCGATCAGGCTGATCGAATCGGGACGCACCAGGGCAATCTGCGCCCCATCCGGAGAGTAATAGAACTGGCCGCCGCTGCCCGGCGCGAGCAGCGGCTCGACGGCGCCGCCGGCGATGTCCAGCAGCCACAGGTCATCTTGTAGGACCAGGCCGGGGCCGTCAAAACGCAGGGAGGTATTGAAGGCCAGCGTGTTCCCCGCGTCGATCCACTCCATCTGGTAAGGCAGTGCGCCCAGGGCCTCCGGAGCGCTGGTCATGCCATCCAGCTGTGCCGAGGAGATCAGCTCGCGACGACCGCTGCCATCGGTCTGCACCACCCACAGGCTGTATTCGCTAAAATCAGCCGAGCGCAGATACACTACCTGGCGGCCGTCCGGCGACAGACGAAATGTATCCACGTCCATGCTGTCTACCAGTTGCACGGAAGGTTCTGCCCCGGCATCCGCCCACAGGTTGCGATCCCCATCGGTGAACACGATGCGCGGCGCAGCCGAAGAATCCGTGGCCGGGCCGGGCGTGGGGGCAGCCGTCCTCTCGACCACCGGTGTGGCCATGGCCGTACCGCCGGCGGCCAGGGCCGCCGTGACCGTACCCGCTACCGACGTACCGATCTGGTCATCCAGGGGAGATGAGGTTCGCCCGGTGAACGAGCACGCCAGTAGAACCAGCCCGGAACCCAGCATGACCACTAAAAAACGGATAGATCTCGACGCCATTCGACCGCCCTCCAAGAATTAATAGAAACTGCTCAGCGGGTGGAGAAAGTATCACCTCAAACTGAGCAGTAAAAGTGATTTATTAATTATCCAACCCAACCATCAAGGTGCTTTTGTTTTGTCCCAACTTTCTCATTTCAATCGACTTGATTTTACTATATCGTCAATTCGGGATGTAGATTGTGCGCATTCCCTTTTACGCTTTCACCAAACGCTGGCTCTACCATGGACCTGTGATAACAGGTCATCGACCATATCCTCCGGATGTTGGCGAAAGGCAGCTTGTTGGAACAGCAGGGCGCTTAGCAGGGGCATATCCATGAACATGTCCATGACCTGCATCCCCATCCCATCTGCGCCATTATCTTGACCGAAGGTCGTCCGGCTGGTTTCTTCCATTTGCTGCAGCAATGGGGTAATCACAGCTTTGCCGCGCAGATCAGCCATCCATTCCCGAATGGTTGATTGCTTGTCGAGCAGGCACTCTAGTTCTAGTGTGGATTCCAGGGTTACGGTCTGAACGGAACGAATATCCCCGGCCGATGCGGCTAAAAGAATGTCGAAATCCCCGGTCTCGGTGATCCACTGTCGATACTTGGGATGGTAATAAGCAAAGCTCCGAAAATCAAGTGGAATCGATATCGTCTTTGTCTCCCCCGGCTGTAGTTCGACTTTAGTAAACCCTTTTAGTTCCTTTTCGGGGCGAACTAATTCTGCATCATGATCGTGGACATACACCTGTACGATCTCTTTCCCGGCAAATTTACCTGTGTTGGTGATATCGGCGCGAATGGTAATTCCATCCACATCTCTAAACCGTTTCGCCGAAACCTGAAACCGGCTGTATTCGAAGCTCGTGTAACTTAAGCCATAACCGAATGGGAATAAGACGGGGATCTGTCTGGCATCGTAATATCGGTAGCCGACGAATAGCCCCTCGCCATAGCGCACCTCACCGGCGCCACCGGGCCAGTTCAGTTGGGCCGGTGTATCCATTAGTCTAAGCGGGATCGTCTCGGCCAGTTTACCGCTGGGATTCACGCGGCCAAACAGGGTGTCTGCAATCGCGCCGCCGCCAGCCTGCCCCATCATCCACGCTTCGAGCACAGCACTGACATCACCGATCCAATCGTTCATGGCCACCGGCGCTCCGTTGTTTAGAATCACAACCGTCTTCGGCTGCGCCTGCGCTACGGCCTTGATCAGTGCCACTTGCTGTTCGGTCAGGTCAAGATCAGTACGATCGTATCCTTCAGATTCCTTGAAAGCCGGCAGAGCGACGAAAATCAGGGCGACGTCAGCAGAACGAGCCAAGGTTACCGCCTGGTCGATTAAATCCTGGTGAAATGATCGCCCCGTGGTATAGCCTTCTGAAAACGAAAATTCAATCATCCTGGCCCGGTTTTGCATCTCCACGAACGGATTGTCTACGCCGGTTGGATTGACGTGTGAACTGCCGCCACCCTGAAAGTGTGCCTTTTTTGCCGCTTGCCCGATCACAGCAATATGCTGGACGCCGGTCAGCGGAAGAACACCATCGTTTTTTAGCAAGACCATCCCTTCAGCAGCAACTGCCTGTGCTAACCGATGGTGTGCCTGCACATCGAAGGGTTTGCGTTTGTGAGTCTCATGGGCCTTGAATATGATCCTGAGAATGCGCCGCACAGATTCGTTTAGTATATCCTCAGCGAGTTCGCCGCAATTAACCGCATCCACCACCGCCTGGACATGCCGGTCATAGGGGCCAGGCATTTCCAGGTCGAGCCCAGCCTTCAACGAGGCTACCCGGTCATGAACTGCTCCCCAATCCGAGACCACAAGCCCCTCAAAGCCCCACTCGTCTTTGAGAATCCCGGTTAACAACTGCTGGTGTTCCGAAGCATACCTGCCATTGATCTTGTTATAGGCGCACATGACCGTCCAGGGTCCGGCCTTCTTGACTGCTTTTTCAAACGCGGGTAGATAGATTTCTCGTAACGTGCGTTCGTCTATAACAGCATTGATACTAAAACGCTGGAATTCCTGATTGTTGGCAGCAAAATGTTTTAACGATGTACCCACACCTTTCGATTGGATGCCATCGATCAGGCTTGCAGCTAATTCGCCGGCCAAGAAGGGATCTTCTGAAAAGTACTCGAAGTTGCGTCCCCCCAGGGGGGAGCGTTTCATGTTTACCCCTGGCCCAAGCAATACATCCACATCCAATGCATTTGCCTCATCTCCCAGGGCAGCACCCATCTCTCGCAGCAATTCACTGTTCCAGGTAGATGCAAGACAGGACGCAGTGGGAAAGCAGGTAGCCGCTAAGCTTTTTGCCCCGATCTCATGGATATTGGGGACGCG
>JAAZNB010000630.1 GCA_012798515.1 Chloroflexota bacterium | reverse complement strand
CCCAGGGCCAGGTGCTGGCTGCCGACCGGGAAGGGGTGTTGTACCCTCTGGCGCTGGCCGATCTGGCCCGGGCGCGGGCTTCGCAGTACCCGCCGTTTGCCCCACACCACAAGTGGTACACCTTCGATTTCAGTGGCTTTCGCAGCCCGGCGTCGCACGAGGTGTGGGCGGCCATCGGCGAAACGGCGCAGGCCATGCTGCACCCGCCCATCGCCAACCTGGGGGTGCGCGGTATCCACACTGCTCGCCAGCGGACCCTGCGCTGGCCCCGGGAGATGGATGCCGGAGCACTCAAAGCGGCCTGTTTCAACGTGTACATCATGATCGACGCTACCGGCGGCACGGGCGGCGGCCTGTTCCGCTACATGTACGCCCGCTTCTTGGACGAGGCGGCGGCTCTCACCGGCGAGGCCCGCCTGGCGGCTGTTGGCCGGAGCTTTGCCCGGGCCGGCGATCGCTGGCAAGACGTGGCCCTGGGCTTCCGAGAGGCTGCCCAGGCGCCCGACCCGGCGCAGTGTATCGAGGCGGCCGGCCGGCCGCTGGAGGAGATCGCTGCCCTGGAAGAGGCCGCCTGGGCAGAGCTGGGCGGCCTGGTGAGGGAGCGCCAGAGCAGTTGATGATGACCCAATGGGGAATCTTCAACCTGAGGCGAAAGGAGCTTTCTTTGCGCCCACTGAGGGGAGATCAAAACCGTATCAAAACGGCCGGCACGGGGTGAGGAAGAACCCCCGGCGCCGGTCGTTTATAGCAGCTGGGTGACCAGGGCCAATAGCAACCCACCGGCGATCACACTGCCCAGCTGGCCGGCGGTGTTGGACCCCATGGCGTGCATGAGGATGAAATTGTCGAAGTCTTCTTCCTGGGCCATCTGGGCTGAGAGCCGGCCGGCCATGGGGAAGGCGCTGATGCCGCAGGCCCCGATCAGGGGGTTAATCTTGCCGCCGGTGACGAAAGCCATCAGCTTACCAAACAGCAGCCCGGCCACGGTATCCAGGATAAAGGCCAGCAGGCCCAACGCCAGCACCTGGGCCGTTTGCGGGTTGAGAAAGCTGTGGGCCGTCATGGTGGCGCCGATGGCCAGTCCCAGGAAAAGGGTAGCGATGTTGATGATCTCGTTCTGGGCGGCCTTGCTCAGGCGCTCGACCACGCCGCTCTCCTTGAGCAGGTTGCCCAGCATCAACGTGGCGATCAGCGGGGCGGCTTCGGGCGCCAGCAGGCTGACCACCACCGTGACCAGGATGGGAAAGACGATCACGGCCTGTGGCGAGACCGGCCGGGGAGCATAGTCCATGCGGATGCGCCGCTCTGCGCGCGTGGTCATCAGGCGCATGATGGGCGGCTGGATGATGGGAATCAGGCTCATGTAAGAGTAGGCCGCCACGGCGATCGGCCCCAGCATCTCGGGGGCCAGCTTGGAGGCGACGAAGATGGCCGTCGGCCCGTCGATGGCGCCGATCACGCCGATGGAGGCGGCCTGGTTAAGCGGCAGCCCCATCCAGACCGCCAGGAGGAGAGTGGCGTAGATGCCAAATTGCCCGGCGGCGCCCAGCAGCACCATGTGTGGCATGGCCAGCAAGGGGCGAAAATCGATCATGGCGCCCACCCCGATGAAGATCAGCAGGGGGAACAGCTCGGTGCGGATGCCGGCGTCGTAGATGACCTTCATCAGGCCGGTGTCGGCCGACATGCCCAGGTTGGCCAGGATACAGCCGAAACCGATGGGCAGCAATAGCACCGGTTCGTATTCCTTGATCACGGCCAGGGCGATCAGCCCCACGCCGATGGCAATCATGAGAACATTGCCCCAATAGAAACCGGAAAGGCCGTTCAGCGCTTCACCCAATAGAGCGGTCAGATCCATGGCGGGGCTCCTCTTACTGGCTGAATTCGACCAGGGTCTGGCCGTGACGCACCGTGTCGCCGGTGGCCACGTGGACGGCAGCGATGGTCCCGGCTCGCCCGGCGCGGATGGCATTCTTCATCTTCATGGCTTCCAGGGTGCACAGCTGCTGGCCGAACTCGACCTGCTGGCCGGGCTTGACCAGCACGGCCACGATGACCCCGGGGATGGGAGCGGTCACGAGCTTGCCGGCGGCCGCCGGCTCGGGCGCGGCCGGGGCTACCTCCGGGCAGCAGGGCGCTTCAGGTGCAGTGGTTGCCGGGCGCGGGGCCGGCACGGCGATCGGCAGGGCGCCGTCTTCCTGCGGCCAGACTTCGAACACCTGGCCGTCGACCCTGGCCTGGATGGGCCGCTGGCTCAAGTCGCCGACTTCTACGTGAAATGTGCGTTCCCCAATCTTGACCTGGACGTTCATAGGCGGGTCCCTCGCGATTTGCGTTGGTAAAGTTGTAAGCGCGGGTTCATCTGCCCGGCGCGCCGTAGGGTTTGCCAGGCGCCGGCCGGGTGAGGAGATGGCGGGGGCGCGGCCTGGGCCTGCCGGGCCAGGGCCACGGCCACCGCCGCGGCGGCCGCCTGGGCCTGCCGGGTTAGCTCTTCCGGCGCCGGTTCTGCCGGGGCGGCGGCTTCTTCCGGTGGGGTACGGGGCGCCAGCCAGCGCACCAGCCCTTCCATCAGGCCCCACAACAGCAGGATGGCCACGAATACCAGGCCCATGCCGGCGGCGGTGATGAGCAGTGCATTTTCCATGGGGGTTGCCATGCCTGCCCTCCTTTTATACCGGCATATTGCCGTGCTTGCGTGGCAGGGCCGTGGAGACTTTGTCGCCCAGCGCCTGCAGGGCGGCGATGACCATGGGGCGGGTCTCGCGCGGCTCGATGACGTTGTCGATGTAGCCTGCCCCGGCTGCGGCGTAGGGGTTGAGGAATGTCTGGCGATATTCCTCGGTCAGGCGGGCGCGCTCGGCAGCCGGGTCTGCGGCAGACTCGATTTGTTTGCGGTAGAGGATGTTGGCGGCCCCGTCAGGGCCCATCACGGCGATCTCGGCGCTGGGCCAGGCGTAGTTGACGTCGGTGCCCAGGTACTTGCTGCTCATCACCACGTACGCGCCCCCGTAGGCCTTGCGCGTCACGATGCTGACCTTGGGCACACTGGCCTCGGCGTAGGCGTAGAGCACTTTGGCGCCGTGGCGGATGATGCCGCGGTGCTCCTGGTCTACGCCCGGCAGGAAGCCGGGCGAATCGACGAAGGTGACCAGCGGCAGGTTGAAGGCGTCACACAGGCGCACGAAACGGGCGATCTTGTCGGCGGCGTCGATGTCGATCACCCCGGCCATGGCGTTGGGTTCCTGGGCCACGATGCCCACCGGCTGGCCGGCCAGGCGCGCCAGGGCGACGATGGCATTGCGGGCAAAGGTGGGCTGCAGCTCCAGGAAGGAATCCCGGTCGACGATGGCTTCTACGGCGGCGTGCATGCTGTACGGCGCGGCCGGGTCGACCGGCACCAGGTGATTGAGGAACTCGTCCATGCGCCCGGGGTCGTCGCCTTTATCGAGGATAGCCGGGTTGTCCACGTTATTGGCAGGCAGGTAGGCCAGCACGCAGCGACACAGCGCCAGGGCGTCTTTCTCGTCCGGGGCGGTCAGGTGCGCCAGGCCGCTCAGGCCCAGGTGCACGGCGGCTCCGCCCAGGCTCTCGGTATCGACCACCTCGCCGGTGACCGATTTGATCACCTCGGGGCCGGTCAGGAACATGAAGGACTGTTTTTCGACCATGATGATCAGGTCGGTGAGAGCGGGGGAGTAGGCCGCCCCGCCGGCGCACGGTCCCAGGATCAGGCTGATCTGGGGCACGATGCCCGAATATTGGGCATTGCGGCGGAAGATCTCGGCGTAGCCGCCCAGGCTGTGCACGCCTTCCTGGATGCGCGCCCCGCCGGAATCGATCAGGCCGAT
>JAAZNB010000629.1 GCA_012798515.1 Chloroflexota bacterium | reverse complement strand
TTGAATTCGATCGCCAGGTTATCCCCGGGCTGCAGGAACAGTTTCGTCTCAACGGACTGGACCTGTCCCAGGCCGTGACCCTGGCCTCGATCGTGGAACGCGAATCGGTGGTGGACGACGAAAAACCGCTCATCGCTTCGGTGTTCTTGAACCGGTTGAACAACGGCATGAAACTGGACAGCGACCCGACTGTGCAGTATGCTATTGGTTACCGGGAGGACCAGCTCAGCTGGTGGACCAACCCGCTGACCGCGGCGGATCTCAACGTCAATTCCCCCTATAACACCTATCTCAACCCCGGCCTGCCGCCCGGCCCGATCAGCAACCCCGGGCTGGAAGCGCTGCGGGCGGTGGCCTACCCGGCGCAAACCCCCTATTTCTATTTCCGGGCCCTATGTGACAATTCCGGGCGCCATGTCTTCTCCGCAACCTACGCAGAACATTTGCAGAATGCCTGTTCTCAGTAAACAGGCATTCTGCCAGTTGCCGGTTTAACTACTGCCGAAGATACCGCCTTCGGTCAGGCTGCGCAGGTTTTGCAGCGTGCGGAGGATCTCTTCGGCGTGGACGGGCTCGTCGCTGTCGCGGTGTTTGAGCAGGCCCTGTCCGGCTTTCTCGACGGCTACCTCACGCACGGTCAGGTTGCGCTGTAGCGCCTCTTTGACCAGCGCGGCTCCGGCGGAATAACCGATCAACGGGTTCAGCGCCGTCACCAGGATGGCGTTCTTTTCCAGCCAGCCTTCGGCTTTCTCCCGGTTGGCCTGCAGGCCGCGCACGCACTTGTCGGTGAAGGCCTGGATGGCGCCGATCATGACCTGCATCATTTCGAACAGGTTGTGGGCGATAATGGGCATCATCACGTTCAGTTCGAGCTGGCCAGCCTGGGACGCCAGCGAGACGGTGAGATCGCAGCCCATCACGTGGAACATGGACATGTTCAACATTTCGGCCAGCACCGGGTTGACCTTGCCCGGCATGATGCTGGATCCCGGTTGGACGGGGGGGAGGCGGAGCTCATCCAGGCCGGTGGCCGGGCCGGAGGCGAGCAGGCGGAAATCATTGGCGATGCGCGTCAGGGTGATAGCCAGGGTGCGTAAGGAGGCCGAGAAATCGGCCGCATCGGCCATGGACTGCATGCTCTCGAACAGGTTGTCCGAGGGGTATAATTCCAGCCCGGTGATCTCAGAGATGCGGCGCACCATACGTGAGTGGTACTCAGGGTGGGCGTTCAGTCCGCTGCCGGTGGCGGTGCCACCGATGCCCAGGCGGCGCAGGCCCTCAGCGGCGCGCTGGATGCGGTGGCTGTCACGCCGCACGGCGGTGGCGTAAGCGCCGAATTCCTGGCCCAGGCGCACCGGTACGGCGTCCTGCAGGTGGGTGCGGCCCGATTTAACGATATCGTCGAACTCCACGGCCTTGTCTTGCAGGGCATCCGCCAGCCGGCGGGCGCTGTCGAGCAGCTCGTCCAGCCGCCACAGGCAGCCCAGGCGGATGGCGGTAGGGATGGTGTCGTTGGTGGATTGGGACATGTTGACGTGGTCGTTGGGGTGGACGCGGTACTGCCCCAACTCGCCACCGGTGAGCTGGGTGGCGCGGTTGGCAATCACCTCGTTGGTGTTCATGTTATGGCTGGTGCCGGCGCCGGCCTGGAAGGGATCGACCACGAACTGGGCGTCCCAATCACCGCGGATGACTTCTGCGGCCGCCTGGTGGATGGCGTCGGCCACGGCCGGGTCCAGGAGCCCCAGGTCTTTATGCACATCGGCAGCGGCCTGTTTGATGACCGCCATCGACCAGATGAAGGCCCGCCAGGGTCGCAGGCCGGAGATTGGAAAATTGAGCACAGCCCGCTGGGTCTGGGCGCCGTACAGGGCATCGCCGGGCACCTGTACCTGGCCGAGAGAGTCTTTTTCGGTCCGGAAGTCGGCTGAAGGTTGTGTCATAAATGGCCTCACTTTTCCCCACGATCAATGAAAAGAGGAAGTCAAATGACTTCCTCCTCTACGTTATTTGATTGGCAAACTGTTCAGCTCAGCGCTGAATAGCCTGGCCCTTCCTTGTAATAAGCCTCGTTGGACGGGATGTCGGCGGTCAGGTCAACCGTTTCACCAGCGGCCAGCTCGCGGGTCCCTTCCAGGTGGACGGGTTCGCCATCATGGTTACTGCCGTCGTATACGCTGGTGAATCCTGAAGTTCCGACCGGCTGGGATTGGATTTCACCGCCTTTTGCCGAGTAAGCAGAAGGAACTTCATCTTCCGGGAAAATGGCCTCGTAGGGGCATTCCGGAACGCACGCGCCGCAGTCGATGCAGGTATCCGGGTCGATGTAATACCAGGGCCATTGTTCGACTGGCTTGCCAGGAACGATACATTCGACCGGGCATACGGTCACACATCCTCCGTCACGTAAGCAAAGGCTGGTGATGATATGAGTCATGGTCTCCTCCAGGAATATGGATTAAATTCTTTTATTGGCCACTTACAAAGCGCCGTTCAGCCTCCTCCCAATTTACCACATTCCACCAATTTGAGAGGTATTCTGCCCGGCGGTTTTGATACTTTAGGTAGTAGGCATGTTCCCACACGTCGACCCCGATGATCGGGAACAGCCCTTCGGCCAGGGGGGTATCCTGGTTGGGTGTGGAGTGAATCAGCAGCGAGCCGTCCGACTTTTTGCTCAACCAGGCCCAACCGGAGCCAAACCGCCCCATACCGGTCTTTTCTAAATCTTTTTTGAAGCTGGCAAAATCACCGAAGGCCTGTTTGAGGGCTGCCGCCAGCGTTCCGACCGGCTCTCCCCCCTTGTTGGGGCCCATGATGTTCCAGTAGATCGTATGGTTGTAATAGCCACCGCCATTGTTGCGCACGGTGGTGCGGATGTCTTCAGGGATCTGGTTCAGGTCGCTGAGGATCTTTTCGATGGAGTAGTTAAAGAACTCCGGGTGTTTTTCGAGAGCGCCATTTAAATTGTTCAGATAGGCAGTATGGTGCTTGGTATAATGGAGCTCGACTGTCTGGGCATCGATGGACGGTTCAAGGGCATTATAGCCGTAAGGTAGTGATTGTAGTTCAAAAGCCATTGTACACCTCTTTATAGTTTACAATTGGACACTTGTTTTGACAAGTGCTCCAAGGATATATTACAAAAGCCATAGAGATTGTAGTATTACGAGAATCTCTTGTCAAGTTAACTTATGAAACATTTCACAAAATCTGCTCCCGTCTCTGTCCCACTGATCCTGTTCACCGGGATCCTGGCCGTTTCCACGGCCAGCCCATTGATCCGTTTTGCACAACAGGAGGCGCCTTCTCTGGTCATTGCCGCCTGGCGCATGGGGTTGGCAGCCTTGCTCCTGGCGCCGGTGCACCTCACCCGAAACCGGGGTGAATTGGTCCGCCTGCGTAAGGGCCAGCTGGCCCTGCTGTTTGCCTCGGGCCTGTTCCTGGCGCTACATTTCGGCACCTGGATCACGTCGTTGGAATACACCACTGTTGCCAGTTCGGTGGTACTGGTCACCACCGCACCGCTGTGGGTAGCCTTATTTTCGCCATTGGTATTGGGGGAGCGCCTGCGGCCCGTGGTGGGGGTAGGGTTGGCCGTAGCCCTGGCAGGCGGCGTCGTGGTGGGGTTGAGTGAGACCTGTAACATCCAGGCCGGGGGCATGGTATGCGCCAACCTGGATGGCTTCCTGCACGGCCGGGCGTTTATTGGCAACTTGCTGGCATTGGTGGGGGCGTGGTGCTCGGCCGGCTACCTGTTGATCGGCAGGAAAGTGCGCCCGACGATCTCGGTGGGTACATATACTTCGGTAGTCTACACGGTTTCGGCCGTCTTCCTGTGCCTGGCCGCCCTCTGGCGTGGGCAGACTTTTTTGGGTTATTCGCCGGAGACTTACCTGTGGCTGCTCGGCCTGGCTATCTTCCCACAGCTCATCGGCCATTCCATGTTCAATTACGCCCTGGGATTTCTCTCGGCGGCCTATGTCTCGGTGGCGTTGCTGGGTGAGCCCATTGGCTCTTCCATTCTGGCCCTGTTCCTGCTTGGCGAAGTGCCATCGGCCCTGGAACTGGGCGGCGGAGCGCTGATCCTGTTCGGCATCTACCTGGTGTCACGCAGTGAGACGCCGGCGGAAGTTAAATTACAGGCGGACGCCCAGCGCCCGCCCGAAGCTTTGTTGTGAATTGGCTGCCAGGCGGCCCTTAGCCTGCTGCCTGGCCGTCTGGCGAATCCGGAGGATCGTTCAAGCGGCTGTAGAGGGTGTTGGTCTCCAGCAGGCGTGCGCACAGCCCGTCGTTCAACGCCCAGGGCGCCATGCGCCAGTTCCAATTCCCGCTGGGGTCACCCGGGTAATTCATGCGGGCTTCGTTTCCCAGGCTCAACACATCCTGCATGGGGGCCAGGGCCATCCCGGCGACCGAAGACCACACCGCCCGGATCATGTCCCAGGAAATATCCTCGCCGGAGCGGGCCAGGTAACGCCGGCAGAAGTCCCGTTCGCTTTCCGGCGCCGAACGATACCAGCCCAAGGCGGTGTCGTTGTCGTGGGTACCCGTGTACGCAACGCAGTTGGGCACGTAATTGTGGGGTAAGAAGGGGTCATCCGCATCGGTGGAAAAGGCAAACTGGAAGATCTTCATCCCGGGCAGTTCGAAGCGATCGCGCAATTCGATGACGTCTGGGGTGATCTCCCCCAGGTCCTCGGCGATGATCGGCAGGCTTCCCAGGGCGCGCAGGATGGCCTCAAAGAAATCTGCCCCGGGGCCAGGGGCCCAGCGGCCGACTTCGGCAGTGGGCATCCCGGCCGGGATTTCCCAATAGCCGGCAAAGCCCCGGAAGTGGTCGAGTCGCAAGAAGTCGAAGATCTGCAATGCGGAACGGATGCGCCTGATCCACCACTGGTACCCCTCGGCTTTGTGTACTTCCCAGCGATAGAGCGGGTTGCCCCACAGCTGGCCGGTGGCCGAGAAGTAGTCCGGGGGTACGCCGGCCACCACAATGGGCTGGCCCTCCTCATCCACGTAGAACAGGCCCGGGTTAGCCCACACATCGGCGCTGTCGAAAGCGATAAAGATAGGGATGTCGCCGATGATGTAGATATTGCGTTGGTTAGCATACGTGCGCAGGGCTTCCCACTGGCGGAAGAAGAGAAACTGCTGGAATTTGACCCGTTCTATGGCTTCGGCATTGGCCTCCCGGAAGGCTTGCAGGGCCTGCGGCTCCCGTTTACGCAGCTTTACCGGCCATTGGTTCCAGGCCATCATCTTCTGCGTGGCTTTGATGGCCATGTAGAGGGAAAAATTCTCCAGCCAGTCCTCATTTTTTGCTTTGAATTCCGCGAAAGCCTGCTCCAGGTCTACGTCCGCTCCGTTGTGGAAATGTTTGAAAGCCCGGTCGAGCAGGGTGCTTTTCCATTGGATGGCCGCAGCGTAATCAACTTCCTCGGCGGCAAACTCGGGCCGGCCGGCCAGATCCCGCTTGGTCAGCAAACCATCCTCCATCAGACGCGCCGGGTTGATCAACAGGGGATTGCCGGCAAAAGCCGAAAAACACTGGTAGGGCGAGTCGCCGTAACCGGTTGGGCCGAGGGGCAGCATCTGCCACAGCCCGGTACGGCTCTGGACCAGGAAGTCGATCCAACGGTAGGCCTCTGGGCCGAAATCGCCGATGCCGTCCGGCCCGGGAAGACTGGTGGGGTGCAGCAGTATTCCGGAGGCCCGTTTATAGTTCATTGGGTAGCCTCCGGGTCTGGATACGGTCGCCCGATTTCACCCGGTCTGAGAGAAAATCGATGGGCACGACGTCGGTGCCGATCAGGGCGCCTGGTTCGATGGTCAGGTGTTCGGGGATGACCGAATTCTTTCCGATCATGCTGATTTGCAAATCCTCCGGGTCGGTTCCCCCGATGACGGCTCCCGAACAAATGCGGGCGCGTTTGTCCAGGATAGAGCGTTCGATGCGCACGTTGCGGTCTACGTAGACGTCGGTAAGCAGGATGGATTCGCTGATGTGGGCGCCGGAACTGACGTGCACTCCGGGCGACAACACGCTGCGCACCACCGTGGCCCCATTTTCAATCACGGAGCCGTCGCAGATCAGGCAGTCTTCCACCGTGGCGCCGCTTTCGATCTTGATGGGTGGGCGTTCTTCAGTGCGGGTGTGGATGATCCAGCCGCGGTTATTGAGATCCAGCATGGGCGGGTTGGCCAGCAGGTCCATGTGGGCGCTCCAATAGGAATTGACCGTGCCGACGTCTACCCAGTAATTGGAATAGGGATAGGCATACACGTTGTACTGCCCGTCTTTGACCATGTTGGGGAGGATGTCTTTACCAAAATCGTGTGAAGAGTCCTGGCACAGGTGGTCTTCCCACAGCATCTTGCTCAGGATGTCCAGGTTGAAGACGTAGATGCCCATGTTGGCCAGGTTGGAAGGGGGATTGGAAGGCTTTTCGACGAAAGATGTGATGCGGTAGTCGGGGTCGAAATCTACGATGCCGAAGCGTGAGGCCTCTCCCAGGGGCACCTGGATGGTGGCCACAGTGACCTCGGCTTTTTTCTCCAGATGATAGCGAATCAGCTGGGAATAATCCATGGAGTAGACGTGATCACCGGACAGGATCAGGATCAGGTCCGGATCGTTGCGCTTGATAAAACTAAAATTCTGCTGGACGGCGTCGGCAGTACCCGCAAACCAGCCGGAGACGGTGGCTTTATAGGGGGTGTAGATGCGCACCCCGCCGGTGAAGTCGCGGTTGAGATCCCACGGGCCGCCGGCGCCGATGTGCTCGATCAGGGAATGCGGCCGGTACTGGGCGATAATCATGACGTCGAATATATTCGAGTTGACACAATTGGAGAGGGCAAAATCGATGATGCGGTATTTACCGCCGAAGGGAACGGCCGGTTTGGTCCGTTTTGCAGTCAGCACACCCAACCGGGTGCCTTCGCCGCCTGCCAGGATGATTGCGCGAACTCTCATCACGTTTGCTCCTTATGGCTAAGGTAGACATTGGCGTATTGCGCTGCTGAATTCTGCCAGGAGAAATCTTGCAGCATGCCCCGCACCTGCATGGGCATCCATTGCAAGTCATCGGCAAACTGTTTTAAGGCTCGCTGGATCGTTTTTGCCATATCGCTGGCAGAAGGCTTTTCGAATAAAAAGCCGGTGTTCTTGTTGGAATTGAGTCGGTCGTGAATGGTGTCCCGCAGGCCGCCAGTCGCCCGGGCCAGGGGAATGCAGCCGTAGCGCATGGCGATCATCTGGGCCAGGCCGCAGGGTTCGTAGCGGGAGGGCATGAGCAGCAGGTCTGCGCCGGCGTACATGTTGCGCGCCAGGGCGCCATCGAAGCGAGTGATGGCGCGTACCTGCTTAGGATAGTCTTTTTCCAGTTTGCGGCAGGCGTCTTCCAGCTGGGGGTTGCCCGTACCCAGGAAAATGGCCTGCCACCTGACCTGGCGCAAGCTGCGCAGCGCTTCGATGGCCAGGTCGACGCCTTTTTGCTGGTCCATGCGCCCGATGAAGATCAACAGAGGAACCTGGCGGATGTATTCCAGCGACAGGCTCTCCAGCAGGGCTTTCTTATTGGCCTGGCGCGCATCGAGGTTCTGGTAGGAAAAGGCGGCGGGAATGCCCTGGTCGTTTTGTGGGTCCCAGTGGAGGGTGTCCAACCCGTTGAGGATACCGGAGACGCTCTCCCGGCGGGAAAGCAGCAGGTCTTGCAGCCCGTGGCCGAACTCGGGGGTGAGGATTTCCTGGGCGTAAGTGGGAGAGACGGCGATGACCGCGTCGCTGGATTGCAGCCCCAGCGGTAATGGCAGGTAACGCGCCCACAGGGGTAATTTGGGTTCTGTGCTACGCGGCACGCCGTAGGCTTCCAGGGCATCTTCGCTGTGAGCGCCCATGAAGGGCAGGTTGTGGATGGTGAGGACAGAGCGGCAGCCGGCGAAGAAATGGTCGTAAGGCTTCTTCAGCTCCAGCAGATAGGGGATCAGGGCGGTATGCCAGTCGTTGGCGTGGATCACGTCCGGGCGCCAGCCGAGCTGGTGCCCGAGCTCCAGGGCCGCCAGTGAGAAGAAGGTGTACTTTTCCCCATCGACCTCCGGATCTGGATCGTAGATGCCCTTCGCAGCCGAGATAG
The DNA here is from genome assembly GCA_012798515.1 of Chloroflexota bacterium. Lineage (GTDB taxonomy): Bacteria > Chloroflexota > Anaerolineae > Anaerolineales > Anaerolineaceae > JAAZNB01. Next base: position 37 of record JAAZNB010000629.1, on the reverse strand, counting down.
GCTGCCCATCCACCAGGTAGACCTGCACCCCGTTGAG
>JAAZNB010000628.1 GCA_012798515.1 Chloroflexota bacterium | reverse complement strand
CCTGGCCGGTCCGCGCCGGGAGCGAAAGCCGACTTTCTCGGTTGTTCCCGGATGTTGGATCTTCAAATGCGCCCCGTGGCCGGCGGGGATGGCAATTTTCTGCCTGCTGAGGTGCCTGCATCGATTATGAACGGTCGGGCGCACCCCCGGGGGCGTTGTAGGCCTGCGGATAAAAAACAGCGGTGACATGGGGGAACGCGTTGTATACTTAAATGGATCCCCCGGCATTAGAGACCAGAATGGAGGCAGGCCATGACAGACCTGGAAAGATGGGCAAATTACCTGGATCTGATGAAGATCCGGCAGAAGGCCAGGCAACGTGACGCCGCGATCGTGGGCATCGTTTTTATCCTCGCTTTCCTGGCTACCTTCGGGGTGGGCATGCTGTCCGGCCTGAGCGGGCGCGAGCTGTACCTCATCGTGCCGGTCGATGCCCTCCTGGGGATAGCTTACGCTATCGCCAGGGCGCGCCTGGAGATCACCAACGAGCACATCCAGCTGCTCCAGGCCCTCCTGCCGCAGGGATGAGGGCGTTCATGCCGCCGGCGCAGCGTCGAAGGTGATAACCATGCGGGTGCCCTGGCCTTTGCCGGCCGATTGGGCGGCGATCTCTCCCCCCTGGGCGTTGACCAACGCCTTACAGATGGCCAGGCCCAGGCCCATCTTGCCCGGGCTGGCTCCCCGCGTCTTGTCGGCGCGGTAGAAACGGTCGAACACGTAGGGCAGGTCTTCGGCGTCGATACCTGCGCCGCTGTCGCTCACCCACAGCGTTACCCGCCCCTCCGCCTGTGCTCCCAGGCGGATCACACCGCCCCGCGGCGTGTAACGCAGGGCATTCTCCAACAAATTCTTCAACACCTGCTCGATGCGGCCGTGATCCACCAGGATGGGCGGCGTGTCCGGCGCGGCTTCCAACACCAGCTCCACGCCCTGGCGGGCGGCGATGGGCTGGAAGGCGTGGTAGACGCGTTCCAACAGCTGCGCCGGGCGGACCGGCTCCAGCTGGATCTCCAGGCCGCCGGCTTCCACCTGGGTGAGGATGCCCAGGTCGCCCACCAGGCGGCGCAGGTGCCCCAGCTCGGTCTTGAGGATCTCGATGCGCTGCGGGGTAAGGGTCACCTCGCCGTCTTCCAGCATCTCGATGTAGCCGGAGATGATCTGCAAGGGGGTGCTCAGGTCGTGGGTGATGTCGGCCGTCATGCGCTTGCGCTGCTCGTCGGCCTGGGCCAGGCCGGCGCTCATCTGGTTGAAGGTGGTGGTCAGCACGCCCAGCTCGTCCTGCGAAGTCACCGGCACCTGCTGGTTCAGGCTGCCGCGGGCCAGCGCCTGTGAGGCGCGGGTGAGCAGGCGGATGGGCTTCAACAGCCCGCCGGCCAGGAAGAAACCCATGGCCACAGCCGCCAGCACCCCGGCCAGGGCTGCCAGCCCGATGGCCAGGGTGGTGCGCTGCAGGAACATTTTCTCTTCCGGGCTGAGCTGAAACTGGAGACCGGTGTCGGGCAAGATCCAGGCCACGGTCGTACCGTCCACTTCTACGGCCACGGGCGAGTGGATGACCTCCTGGGGCACCACCTGGCCCACCGCGTAGCCCTGGGTCGGAATGAGGGCGCGGTTGTGGCCATCTACCAGCCCGAGGATGCCGCGTACGTTGTGCTTGTTGTTGTCGGGCGAGTCGCCGGAAGCGCCCGGCTGGGGGGGCGGCGGGCTCTTGTGATCCACCTGCTGGTAATACTCGAAAAAGCCGTCCAGGCTGCCGTTGGCCGTGTAATACTGCTGCACCAGGCTGCTGAGCGAAGCCGTTTGCTCTTCCACCACCAGGCTCATCAAGGATTGCCCGGAGGTGAGGCGGATGAGCCCGGAGACCACCAGCACGGTGATCAGCGCCACGGCCAGGTAAGAAAGGATCAGCTTGCCTTTCAGAGAATGCATCAGGCCGCCTCCATAAAGCGATAGCCCACCCCAAACACGGTTTCAATGTACTGCGGCTGGCCCAGGTCGTCCTCCAGCTTGAGGCGCAGGTTGCGGATGTGGATCTTCAAAGTGGCCTCGGAGCCGCTGTAACCGTTCTCCATCAGGCGCATACACAGGTCCGCCCTGCGCACGACCTGCCCGGCGGACTGCATCAGCGTTTCCAGCACCTGGAACTCCAGCGGGGTCAGGTCCACCACCTGGTCCCCGCGCCTGACCTCGTGCTTACCGCGATCCAGAGAGAGGTCGCCGACCGCCAGGCGGGGCGCGTCTGCCTCTTTGGGCGCCGTGCGGCGCAGGACGGCGCGCATGCGCACCAGCAGCTCGCGCAGGCGAAACGGCTTGGTGATGTAATCGTCGGCGCCCAGGTCGAAGCCGTGGATGATGTCCGCTTCCTGCTGCTTGGCGGTGATCATGATGACCGGCACGCTGGAGATGCGCCGCAGCTGGCTGATGAACTGGTACCCGTCCAGGGTGGGCATCATGATGTCCAACAGGATCAGGTCCGGGCCGGCGGCGTGAAAGACTTCGAGTGCCTCGCGCCCGTCCGAGGCGGTCAGCACTTCGAAATCCTGGCCGCTGAGAAAATCGCTCAACAGCACCTGCACGTTCCTGGTATCGTCGACTACCAATATTTTCCGTGTCATAGTGAAATTATATCCAGGCCTTTGTCCCGGGTTCAAGCCTGCCGGCCGGGCAATCTTCAAGACTTATCCCGCCCGCTCAGTCGTCCGCCACGGCTTCCCCGTTGCCCAGCCAATCGCCCTGGGCGGGGTCGTCGTAATAGATTTTCACGTTGGCCACGTCGTGCAAGAAGTCCACTTTCCCGACCTGCACCCGCCGGATGCGCAGCCCGGTGCGTTCCTGCAAATCGGCCAGCAGCTCGGCGCGGCGTTCCGGGCGGATGAGCTCGATCTTCTCGTATATGATCTGCTTGGAGGCCTCGTAATGGAAGCCCCATTCCCTCTCCAGCACCAGCAGGATGGCCATCACGGCCAGGTTGGCAATCACCAGCTGGGGCCACAGGCTGCCGTCTACCCCGGCCGCGTTCATCAGGGGCAGGGCGGAGATGATGAACAAATAGGTCATCTCGCGAATGGGAATGGGGTCGGTGCGGTAGCGCAGGATAGAGAAGATGGCAAACAGGCCAAAGCCCACCCCAATGCCGACCTCGATGCTGGCCATAAAGCTCAACACAAAATAGATGACCGTGTTGAAGGCCAGGAAGGTGAACACGTAGGGCTTGTTGTGCGTGTACGGATAGTAAATGAAGCGCACGATCAACAGCGCCACCAGGAAATTAAACGCGAAACTCAAGAGGAAATTGCCCAGATCACTCATGGCCTGCCATTCCTTTCATCGTTTTTTCAACCCATAACATTTTGGGCTTGATGGCGTTCTTCTTGACCTGCCCGTACAGGCTGGCGACCCCGTAGGCGTACTTGCTGAACCCCTGCTGGGGGACGTTGTGCCGGCGCATCTGCTCGATAAACGGCGAAGTGCGATGGTTGACGTCCATCTTGACCTCGGCGATGACAATGCCGTCCAACTGCACCTGCGTGTCCTGCGCCGAGAAACACAGATCGACGTCCAGGGTGACCCGTTCGCAATCGCCTTTGCTCACCAGGGTCATGCGGGTGAAGGTGTTGCACAGTTTCAATTCCAGGTCACTGCCCGGCAGCGGGGCCACGTCTCCCAGCCAGTCTCCCAGGGCCGGCGTCAGCCGGCGCACCGGCCGGGGGGTGGGAATGCGTTCCTTGATCGTGCGATCTTTGCGCGTACGGTGCTTGACCTCTAAAAACGACTGGCGCGAGTCTACGTATTCCCGGCAGCGCACCTTGTAGCGTTCGGGGCGCTCGTTCACGTGGGCGTGGTACAGGTCGAAATGGGGGGTATCGAAGTACACCGTGCGGTAGCGGTTGAGGCGCTGGCCGTTGACCTCCAGCATCCAGTAATCGTCTTGAAGGCAGGCCAGGACGTCTGCCAGGCGCCCGGTGGTGAGGACGTATTTGGTGTCGATGCGGTCCAGCAGGGCCACCGCGTCCATCTGGCTCAGGCTGATGGAGGCAAAGCCGGCTGCCAGGCTTGCCAGCCGGAAAGAAGGTGAATCCCAGGACCGGTATGGTTCCGGCGCTACCCAGGCCTGGGGAGTGGTGGTAATCCAATGTGTGCTGTTCATGTTCATCCAGGGTCTCCTGAAGGAGTGTGCTCTAGAGGCGCCTGGCCTCTTGGGTATAGGCATCATACCCTGCCGGCGCGTTGTAGTGGTTTATTTCTCGTATACACGGGGATAAAAAGGTTCGAGCCGCCCAGGCCAGGCGCGGCTCGAACCGTAACGCTGAACAGGTAGGCTGTCTATCGCCCCGGGCCACCGCCGCCGGGACCGCCCCCCGGGCCACCCATGCCACCGGGGCCCATCCGGCCGCCCGTCCCTACGGTGGTTTGCGTGCTGGTGATGGTGAAGCTGGCGGCTTCGCTCCCCGGTGTGTAGGTCCCGCCCTGGTACACGCCATCCAGGGGCGTGCCGCTTGAGCTGCCGCCGGTGTACAGCGTGTAGGTCTCACCCTGGGCCAGCTGGGGAGATGAGAAGGCGATGGATTGGTACTCCCGGGTGGGCGCAAAGGTCAGCAGGTCTTCCCCGGCTGCGTTCTGGAGGTGCACCAGGGTGCCGGCCGGCTGGGTCTCGGTCAGGTACACCAGGACCGAGAACTGGCCCTGGTTGGGCGTCATGGCCATGCCGGAGCTGCCCACGGCCACGATGGTCCCACCGCTCAGGGTGAACCCGCCGTCGTAGTCCAGGGCGCCGTTCATCTGCTGGGTGGGCCCGACCACCACCACGGTCCCGGCGGTCATCTCCACCGTCCCGTTGACGTCGATGCCATCCCCCTGCGCGTCCACGTAGAGCGTGCCGCCGTGGATGTACAGGTAGTAACTGCCGCGGCTGGCAAAGCTATCCTGCCCGGGGACGCCCGGGCGGCCGGCGCCCATGCCCGAGCCGTCGTTGCCGCCGGCCACGTTAACGCCGTCGTCGCTGGCCACCACGTGGATATTGCCGTCATTGAGGGTGATCACGGCGCTTTCCAGGCCCTCGTAGGAGCGGGTCACCTGGAGCTCGCCGCCGTTCACCGTGAGGCTCTCGTCGGCATGGACGCCATCGTCCCCCGAAGCCAGGGTGAACGTCCCGCCGTTGAGGGTCACGCTGCCGTTGGAATGGATGGCGTCGTCGGCCGAATCGATCTCGAAACTGCCAGCCTGGATGAGCACGCTGACCGTCCCCTTGATGCCTTTGGCCGAAGTCGTGTCGTCCACCGAGGCGAGGCTGCCGCCGCCGGAGACGAGCTTGAAGTCGCCGCCGCTCACGATCACGTCGGTCTGGGCGTCGATGGCGTCCCCGCCGGCGTTCACCTGCAGGGCGCCGCCCGTCACCGCCACGTAACCCCGCCCGGCGTCTTCTGCGTTATCGGCCTTCAAGCCGTCGCCCCCGGACGTGACCGTGAGGCTGCCGCCCTCGATCACCAGGTAATCCTTGCCACGCACGCCGTCGTCGGCCGCGGTCACGGTGATCACGCCACCGGCGATGACCAGACCGTCCTTGCTCGTGATCCCATCCAGGTAGTTGCCGTTCACGGTGAGGGCGCCGCTGCCGGCGATGGACAGGTCGGCCTTGCTGAAGATGGCCGCGTTGGGCTCGTCTTCCTCGGCCGAGGCGTACACGTAGCTGGCCGCGTCACTGACGGTGTTGTGGCTGCCCTCGGGCAGGATCAGGATCACCTTCTCGGCGGCCGCCACATACAGCGGGGCGCCGGTGGAGCTGGACAGCTCCACGCCATCGAGCACCAGCCGGACCGGGTCTTCGTCCGGGGTGTCGACCATGATTTGCCCGTCCGCCAGGGCGCCGCTGAGCACGTAGGTGCCGGCCGCGGTGATGGTGGCCTGGGCTCCCTCCACGCTGACCCCGGACCCCGTGACCTGGATGGCGTCGCCGTCCAGGGTGAGGGTCACGGCCGTCTCCGGGTCGTACTCGTAGTCGCCGTCTTCCTCGTGGGTCGAACGGTTGGCCGCCAGGGCCTCTTCCAGCGTGGCCGCCGGGGTGCTTTCCACGGTGGCCTCCTCCCCGCTGCCGGCCTGGGCCGGGGTGGCCGTGGCGGCCGGCGCGGCGCTGGCCGCCGCCGTGACCGGGCTGGCCGCCACACAGGCGCTGAGGGAAAAGACCAGGATCAAAGTCCCTAAAAACAGGATCGCTTTCTGCATTTCGATCTCCTCTACAACGAATAAGGATCACGGCGAGCACAGGCATCGCCGCGTGTCTATCTGTTTCGATTGTATAGAAGTCCGCCGCGGGAGGGGTATAGATCTGGTATAGATGGGGAAAAAGAATGGGGCAGGCGCCGCCGGGGGAGGGCCGGGGCCAACCGGCATCCCGCCCCGGCCGGCACCCGGCGCCGGACGCTGCTGAAAGCCTGCCAGCTCCTGGGGAAGCAGCCATACGGGATTTCGAAGGAAGGCGGGGATTGGCCGGGCGGGTTTTTTGCCGGGCGGGGCGGACGAGCCCCCCGGCCGGGGCGGGCTTGACTTTGACCCTCGTTTTCTGTAATATGAGGTTGTGGTTCATAGGGGTAAATCAGACCAGGTAATCGACGAATAGAGCCGCCGTACAAATCGTCTATGCCACATGCCGCACTCCGGGGAATGGATTCCCCGAGAGACCATTACCTTATCTTAGCCGGGTACACGTCGTGTTCTGATCGCCCAGGGGGAGACATTCCAATATCTTGGACCTGTCACAGCCGGCAACTTTCTGCGTCGGCTTTCCTCCGTGGGATCAGTTACGCCAACCGAACTACAGCTCGCCCGCGAGCTGACTTTCCCTTCAGCCTGTCTGAAGGGCGGAGCATGCCTACCGGCCACCGCCCGCACGACCCTCCTGCTCCCCGAATGCACCGTCCTCCAGGAGCGCCGCGCCGGCCCGGCCGGGATGCGCCTTAAGCCAAATCTACCGCTCGACCCACCGCACACTCTTTACACCCTGGTCCGGCGTGTCTTTTGAGGGGAGATGGACACATGGAACCTGTAACGGTCGGTGAAGTAACCCGCCCTACGGCGGCCCCGCACAAGAACGCCACCAAGTTCGACTTCAAAGAACACAAGGTGGTGGTGATCATCCCGGTCTTCAATGAAGAACGTTTTATCGGCAGTGTATTACTCAAGACCCTGCGCTACCCGGTGACGGTCATCGTGGTCGACGACGGCTCCGAGGACGACTCGGCCTCCATCGCCGCCCGGGCCGGGGCCATCGTCTTGCAGCTGGAGACCAACCAGGGCAAGGGCGCGGCCCTCAACCGCGGCTTCCACTACGCCCGCGAGCTGGAACCCGACGTGGTGGTGGTGCTGGACGGCGACGGGCAGCACCTGCCCGAAGAGCTGCCGCGCATCATCCAGCCCGTCATCGACGGCGAGGCCGACATCGTGGTGGGCTCGCGCTACATCGCAGACACCTCCAACACCCCACCCGGGCGCCGGCTGGGCCACCAGGTGATCAACCTGGCCAGCAGCGTGTCTTCCGGCGTGGCCGTCTCCGATTCGCAGAGCGGCTTTCGCGCCTTCTCGCCCAAGGCCTACCGGGACGTGCAGTTCAGCTCCAACGGCTTCTCGGTCGAATCCGAGATGCAGTTCTACGCCCACGAGCACCAGCTCAAGGTGGTAGAGGTGCCCATCACCATCCGCTACCTGGACAAGGCCAAGCGCCCCGCCGTGCAGCAGGGCGTGAGCGTGCTCAACGGCATCCTCAAGCTGATCGGCCAGTATCGCCCGCTGCTGTTCTTCAGCGTCCCCGGCTCGGCCATGGTCGTGACCGGCATCGGCTGGGG
>JAAZNB010000106.1 GCA_012798515.1 Chloroflexota bacterium | reverse complement strand
GGCAAAATGCGCTTTTCCATCGCGGTGGCCGGCCGCCCCCGCGCCCCGGCCGGCTCGCACCGGGAGCGAAAGCCAACTTTCACGCTCCCGAGCGGATCATCGGGGTATGCCCGAGGCGGTGCGGGTAAGCCGCGGCGCCTTTTGCCAGCCGTGTTCGGTCGGGCGTACCCCTGCGGGGCACTTTGGAAGCCCGACCTGCTAATAGAAATTGGCGATCTATTTCCTGGTCATAACCGGTCGGGCGTATCCTGGAATAATGCCCCAAATTCATAACACACTCTACTCCAGGCTGGGGTCGACGCCGTATGAATCCAGGGCCCGCCCGCAGTGGGGACAGGTCTGCTCGTACCAGCCGAAGGGCTCTCCGCAGACGCAGGTCCAGCGCCGGGCCTGGCCGGCCAGCCACGGGCCGGGGCCTTGTTCCACCAATTCCTCCAGCTGGCCGAAGATGTCTACGTGGTGCACGCGCCCATCGCTTTGAAAGGCGCGCAGCTGGGCACAGGGGAACTGCGGGCACAGCCCACAGTGCAACAAGCCTTTCTCGTCTGCGCAGGCTCGCAAGCTGCATTGGGCGCAGCCCGGCTGCATGTAAAGCCTGTCGGAGCGGCAGCCCTGGCAGGTGAACCCTTGCGGAGAGCGCCCCCGGCGGGTGGCCTCCTCGGCCAGGCGGTCGGGGGTGTGAAAAGACGCCCGGTAATGATAACAGGCCCCGCAGTAGAGGCCGCAGGCGGCCAGTAAGAGAGAAGCATCGGCTGTCATGGTTGTTTCCTGTTCGCAATCGGGTGATCCTGGCGATCCGCCACGGGGAGGCTCACGCCGGGGAGGATGCGGTTTTTTTGCGCATGTGTTTTGCTGCGGCTCGCAAGGCCAGCAGCTTTTGGACGTCTTCGCAATCGCCAGGCGTCTGGACGGGAATGAACAGCCAGCGTCCCTCGGGATAAGGGGTGGCCTGGGCGATGGCCCGGCAGGCGTTGTCTCCCAGGCCCATCGTTTCCGCTGTTTCGACGTCCTGCGGGCTGAGATTGACCTGGGCCGTGAAGCCGCCTGCTACCGGGTAAAAGGAAGTCAGTAGCTGCCCTTTGACCCGGTAGCGCAGCGCCCAGCCGTACTCCTTGCCGTACATGAACTTGAAGTCTTGCTCGACAGGGTACGTTCCCTGAACGTGGCCGGCGAGCTCCTGCCAGAGGGGGAGCCTGGAGCCGATGGCTTCCTGAATTTCGGCTTCCGCCGGGCAGTGATTTTTGTCGATAAATACACCGATACTCATCGATTCCCTTCCTCGCCAGGCTGGATAGAGATCTTTTCTATGAATAGGCGGGCCACGAAGTCATGGCCGGGCAGCAACGAAGCGTTTCCCCTCCTGGCGGCAGATGATCTGGACCACGTCACGCCCCGCCAGGGCCGCGCCGGGAACGCCGCCGGGAGCTTTGGTCCACATGCTGGCCAGGTAGAGACCGCCAAGGCCGGGAACGGTCTTGGGAATGTAGGGGTGGCGGCGCTGGAACTCACCGTCCAGCACCCAGGACATAAAAATACCGTGGCGGTTGGCGGTGTAGCGCTCGTAGGAGTGCGGCGTGGCCACGTCGACCATCTCGATCCGGGAGGCGAAACCGGGATAATACTGTTCCAGGGTTCCCTGGGTCATTTCCAGGATGCGTTCTTTGGCGTCGCAGTAGGCCGGGCTGTTGTAAGGCAGGCCTTCCCAGAACTTCCAGTCTGCGTTGAACCCGGCGCCGACCACCGATTTCCCCGCCGGCGCCATGCTGGGATCGTAGCAGTAGTTCTTGACCCCGATCTGGTTGTAATTCATGCCGCCCAGGATTAGCGGCGCGGCCAGCTGGTAGTTGGCGCCGATGCAGGTGATCTCGTGGGAAAAATCCATATTCACGCCAAAGGTGACCATCAGCATGGGGGCGTAGGTGCGCCCGGTTTCCAGCAGTTGGCGGTGGAGCGGGTCGACCCGGCTGCCATCCAGCAGGGCGTACAACGTTTTGTGCAGGTCGGAGGCCGAGATGACGTAGTCGGCGTCCACCTGGGCGCCGTCTGCCAGCTGCACGCCGCACACCTGCCCGTTGCGTTCGAGGATCTTGCTCACGCGCGAACGATAAACGATGCGCCCGCCCAGGTCGAGAAAGCGTTGGGCGATGCTGCGGGCGAAAGCCAGTGACCCGCCCAGCGGGAAGCCGGCATCCTTACGGTTCATTTGCGCCAGGGTGAGGATCAGCGCCAGGGCCGGTATGTTGTCGTCCCAGATCACGTTGGAGATGGCCTGGCAGATGAGGGGATCCTGGAAGCGCGCCCCCAGCTGGCCCAGGGTGAGGCTGCTGATTTCCATAAAGTCGTTCATGTAGGGCAGCATCTTTGCCATCATGGCCACGCCGCCCAGGGGGCCCATGACCTCAGGCGTCTTGATGGGCGCCTGGAAGCCGCCCATGCGGCGGATCAAGGCACACATGGCACGGGTGGCGCTCGCGTCGCGCGGCGAGAGCTGGTTGAGGTGGTCTTCCAGCCGGTCCACATCGGTGTAAAAAGACAGCTTACGCCCGTCCAGGCCGGTCAGGCTGCTGAAGACGTCGTGGTGGTAGAACTGCCTGCCCTGTACCGCGCCCAACTCTTCCCACACCTTGTGAAGCTCGCTGCCCGGCCGCGAAGCCATCAGCCAGTGCAAACAGCCATCGATCCAGTATTCGCCCCGCTTCCAGCCGGTGCACAACCCGCCCGGTTGGGTGTGGGCTTCGTGGATCTCGACTTCGTAGCCGTTCATCCGGGCGTAACAGCCCGCCGATAATCCGGAGATGCCTGCCCCAATGATGACGATCTTTTTGTGTGACATACGATCTTCCCCTTGGAAACTGTCTGGAAACCTGGCTGTGGCGTTGTGGGTCACAATTTTGTATCAGATCGATACCTGGTAAGAAGCAGACCGGTAGCATTCCCCCGAGAAATTGGGCACGCGGATGGTGTGGTGAATGATGGTTGCGATTGTGGGGATTTACCGGTATTTTAACGCCAATTCGGATAAGGAGGGGAATTTGTGGGTTATTTAATAGCCCACAAATCCCCACCGGTTATTGATGGACTTTGCACAAAGGGGAGTGGTTAAATACCGAAAAAGGTCTTGATGATGGGCCCCTGGATGCTCCAGATCGTGGCCAGGTTGGCGGCGGTCTCCAGGGCCTTTTCCAGAAAGGCCAGGGCGCCCTTGACAATGGCCATTTTACGCTCCTGGGGCCCTTTTTCGGCCTGCTCGCCCAGCAGTTCGACCTGCTCGAGGAGCTCCTGTTTGTGACCCTCGGCCAGGGTACTGTGGGTGACCTGCTCGGTGAGCGTGGAGAGGGCGCCGGCCAGGTCGGTGTGCCCCTGTTGCTTGATGTTGCCCAGGCGCACGTCGATGTTCGTCAGGGTGCTTTGCAGCGAAACGATGCCGACGTTGCTGTTCACGATGTGGATGTGATTGAACGTCACGGCCGTGTCTCCTTTCTCTAGAAAAATCATGCCTTGCGGGGTGATCTCGAGGGAGGAAAATATATGGCTGACCCGCCCACCCGGTTCGAACTTGAGGTTGGCTTCTACCAGCCCCAGGGTGTGGAGCATGTCCAGGGCCTTGAGGACGGCCGGTTCGGATTTGTTGAGCAGCATGACCAGCTCGTAGAACCCGATGGTGCGCACAGAGATCCTTTGCGTTCCCATCAGCCGCTCGGCGGCGAGGTCGGCGCGCAGCAGGATCAAGATGGCGCGCTTCAGATCCGAGACATTGTTCAG
>JAAZNB010000627.1 GCA_012798515.1 Chloroflexota bacterium | reverse complement strand
GAGCCGGGGGTGCGGGTACGCTACGTGCGAACGCCGGAGGAACTGGGCAGGCCCAGCGCCATTCTCCTGCCCGGTACCAAGAGTACCCTGGCCGACCTGGAATGGCTGCACCAGACCGGCCTGGCGCAGCCCGTGATCGATTTTGCCCGCTCCGGCGGCCGGGTGGTTGGCATTTGCGGCGGCTACCAGATGCTGGGCCAACGCATCGAAGATCCGCTGCACGTGGAATCGGGTCAAAGCCGCCTGGCCGGGTTGGGCTTGCTGCCGGTCCACACCCAGTTCCTGTCCGAAAAAGCCACCTACCAGGCCCGGGCGGAGGTGCAAGACGGCCCCGGCTGGCTGGGTGAGCTGAAAGGCATGTCCCTGGAGGGCTACGAAATTCACATGGGCCGGACGGACGTCCGAGCCCCCTGGCTGCTCATCCGGCAGCGTAACGGGAGCCCGGTGCACGCCCCGGATGGCAGCTGCTCGCCGGATGGCTGCGTGTGGGGTTGCTACCTGCACGGCCTGTTTGCCAACGACGAATTCCGCCGCGCCTGGCTGCGCAGCCTGGGGTGGCGAGCGGGCCGGGGCGTTGCGCAGGCTGTGGCCTTGCAGCAGTCCATCGAGCGCCTGGCGGATGCGGTCGAAGGGGCGCTGAAGATGGATGAAGTTGATGAGATCGTATGGCAGGGGTAAGCCCATGGCAGCTTTGACGGCTTTATACACCGCATTTTTGATCGATCTGCTCCTGGGCGACCCGCCTAACCGCTTTCATCCGGTGGGGGTCATGGGAAAGTTCATCCACGGGCTGGCGGACCGTTGGAACCATGGCAGCCGCCGGCGCCGTTTTCTCTCCGGCCTGGGCCTGGTTCTGTTGGGCGGGGTGGTGTTTGGCCTGCCCTGGCTCCTGGCCGGGGCGCTGTGGCCGGCCTGGCCCGATTGGGTCCTGGGCGTGCTCATGGGGGTCTGCCTGAAGCCGGTATTTGCCGTTCGCGGCCTGCTGAAAGCCGGGTGGGAGGTGCAGCAGGCTCTACTGGCGGGCCAGTTGCCCGAGGCGCGCCGCCGGGTGGCCTGGCACCTGGTCAGCCGGGACACAAGCGAGCTGAGCGACCGGCAGGTGGCTTCGGCCACGATCGAATCGCTGGCGGAGAACCTGACCGACAGCTTCCTGGCCCCGCTGTTCTACTTTGCCCTGGGCGGGCTGCCGCTGGCCTGGTGCTACCGTTTTGCCAACACGGCCGACGCCATGATCGGCTACCATTCTGAGCGGTACGAATACTTTGGCAAGTTTGCTGCCCGGCTGGACGACGTCTTGAACTGGCTGCCGGCCCGCATTGCCGCGGTCTTGCTGGTTTTCTCGGCCGGCGTGTGCCGTATGGACGCCGGGCAGGCCTGGCGGGTCATGTCCCGCCAGCACGGCCGCACCAGCAGCCCGAATGCCGGCTGGACCATGGCCGCCGCGGCCGGGGCGTTGGGGGTAGTGCTGGAAAAACAAGGGAATTACCGCCTGGAGGGTGGACGGCAGCTGCCTGCGGCCGGGGACATCGGTCGTGCGCTGCGCCTGACGGCCGTCTCACTGCTGGTGAGCCTGCTTTTTTGCGGAGGGTTGATCCTTGCACTGCAATGGTTGGGGTGAAGAACACGGCGGGCCAGACCCGGAAGAATTGCGAAAGCTGGGCATCTCGCCGGCAGAACTGCTCGATTTTTCCGTCAACAGCAACCCCTTTGGGCCCGCTCCGGGGGTGCGGCGGGCGATCCAGGCCGTGGATCCCTCGCTGTACCCGGACTGGCGTTCCGGCCGGTTGCGAGAGGCGCTGGCGCAGGCTAACCAGGCTGCCCCGGGGCAGGTGCTGGTGGGGAATGGCGCCGCCGAGCTGATCTGGCTGGTCGCCCAGGCCCGCCTGGGACCGGGCCGACAGGCGCTGGTGCTGGGGCCGGCCTTTGGCGAGTACCGCCGCGCGGCCCAGGCCGTGGGGGCGCGGGTGGAAGAGGTGCGCGCTGGGCCACCGGATTTCCGGCCGCCGCTGGTGCAGCTGGCCGGAGAAATAGCCCGGGTGCGCCCGGAACTGGTTTTCGTGTGTAACCCCAACAACCCCACCGGGGTCAGCCTGCCCGATGACGCCCTGCAAGACCTGGCGGCTACCTGTGGCTCGGACACGATCCTGGTGGTGGACGAAGCCTACCGGGCCTTCCGCGACGGACAATTTTTCGCCCCACCTCTGCCGCCCAACTGCCTGGTGCTGCGTTCCATGACCAAGGACTTTGCCCTGGCCGGGCTGCGCCTGGGGTACGCCCTGGGCAGCCCGGCGCTGATCGCCGATCTGGCGCGCTTCCAACCGGCCTGGAGCGTGAATGCCCTGGCCCAGGCGGCCGGGTTGGCCGCCCTGGACGAGCTGGATTATTACCGCGCCACGCTGGAGCAACTGGCACGGCTGAAAGTAGATTTCTTTTCCGGCCTGACCACGGCCGGGTTCCCGCCCTCGCCTGCGGAGGTTCACTTTGGCGTCATCTCGGTAGGCCGTCCGGCGCGGGAGGTGCGCCACCGGCTCTTCCAACGAGCCATCCAGGTGCGCGACTGCACCTCTTTTGGCCTGCCCGATTTCATCCGCCTCAGCACCCGCCGGGAAGCCGATAACCACAAACTGCTGGAGGCGCTGCAGGCGGTGGTGTGAGGCGGGCGGAAATATCCTGCGTTGTGACCAGGGTTGAGGCCCAACATGCGCCTATAGCAAGCAGACACCGATGCCGGGGTTTTGCTGGCCGGCAAGGTGGACGGTATCGGTTTCAGGTGTTCCCACAGCAACCTCGCCACTTCCCGCCCGGAGGCAGCCTTTACCGGCGGGAACAGGCTCCCTGCTATCTAAAATCCATACCTTAAAGAAAGCAATTGGGGCTGGTCGGTTGACCCATTTGGACTTAGAATTGCTCTACACAATCTGTACGACCGTTACAAGATCCCTGACTTCGTCGTAGGAAACGGCCTGGGGGCCGTGGATCAAATACAATCGGACGGCAGCGTTCACGACGCTGACCGTATCGAATACCTGCGCCGGCATGCCAGGCCATCAAAGCCGCCGTGCTGGAAGATGGCGTGGGCGGGATCGGGCACACCCCCCGGGGTTGGTTCGACCTGGTGAGCGCAGGAACCGGCGAAATGAGACAACGCTACGGCTTTATCTACGTCGATCGCGACGACCAGGGCAAGGGTACCCTGGAGCGGTTTTGTAAAGATTCATGTAACCACTCAGCCGTTAGCGCAAAGAAGCCCGATTTTGGGGTACCAACGCGGCATCCCAACCAAAGGCGAAGACCTGTAAGAGGAGTACCTTTATCAATGGATGTGAGCACGACGAGGGTAGTGAGTAAAACCGGCTTGGACGCCAGGCCGGCTTCCGATTTGACGCTCAAAGCCAAGGGGTTCGAAGCGAAAATTCAGTTTAGAAATCTGGACGATGACGCCGTCGAGGTAAGCGCAGTAGATACGCTGGTCGAACTGGTGGAATCTGAATTTGGAGAGAACAAGATTGTTGCAAAATAGCCAATTCGACAAAACAAAGTGTAAAGTTGCTGCGTTCGACCTGGACGGAACCATACTCAATAACGGCATTTTATCCGCACATAATCGTGAAGCTCTGTGGGATCTACACCGCAGTGGGGTGGAAGTGGTGGTATCCACGGGGCGGCATTTCCAGATGATCCCGGCAGCAGTGGGTTCGCTGCCTTTTGTGCGCTATGCCATCACTTCCAGTGGAGCGCACGTGCTGGATCTGAAGTCCGGGCAGGACATCAGCTTCAAGCCCTTCGAAGCGCAGGTGGCGGCCAGCCTGGCGGGATATTGCCTGGCCTACGCCCAATTGAGCCATATTTACATCCGGGACCGGATTCTGATGTCCTGGAAGGACCTGTGGGCTACGGCCCAGAGATTGCGGAATACAGAGGTAAAAAGCCAGCGTGTGGCGCTCACGAAGTGGGCGCGCATTGTGTATTCTCCCCTGGATTACGTGAAAAGGACCGGAAAGCGTATCAGCAAACTCAACGCCTTTTTCGAGAATGAAGCGACCTGTACGGCGGTGTTGGAACGCATCCGGGGCGAATTTGCTGTCGAGGCAGTCACCACGGGTGGGATCGACATCGAAGTTACCCCCGGGGGGGTAACCAAGGGAGTCGGGCTGAGCCAGTTGTGCGCACACCTGGGCGTCGACGTGAAGGACACGATCGTCTTCGGCGACAGCCCCAACGACATCGAAATCATGCAGTGTGGTGGGTATGCGGTGGCCATGGGCAATGCCAACGACGACGTCAAGTCCTTTGCCGATTTCGTGGCCCCACGAGTGGACGAAGACGGCGCCGCCCAGGCCATGGCTGTCCTGTTTGCCTGACCGGCCGGCCTCGCAGTGGACCCGGTTGGGGAGCGCGGCGAAGCATAGGGCGTTGGCTAGTGCCTTAAACGGCTCAAGCAGCCCGGTCCTCGATCTCCCAGGCGTGGTCCAGCTCGTGCCAGGCCAGGCGGCGGACGAAGTAACGTGGCTGCCAGCGCAGGCCGCCACGCGGTCCACGCGCAGGCACTTCGCCGCGAACGACCGCGGCCAGCGTGGTGAGGATAGCCTGGCGGATGGAAGCGGGGGTATGCCCGGCGTCCGGATCCAGTTTTCCGCCCAGGCTGGATAGGTACGCCACATCGACGTCCAGGACATGTTGGAAGACCTTGTCCAGGTCCCGGCCGCCGCCACGTGGGCCTTTGCGCAATATCCGCCCGGCAGCGGCCTCTACGGCGGTATCCACGGCCTGCCAGCAGGCCTCCAGTATCCCCTGCCAGTGTCGCAATTCGTCCGGATTCACCGGGCGTGCATCGCCGGATAGGGTCACGGCAGGGGCTCCGAAATTGGTGGTAGCATTGCCCTCTACCTGTTCGACCACCACCAGGTTAGAGGCATCGCCGGGAAGCAGAAAATCGAGGTGAGCCGCCTGGAGCACCCCGGCGTATCGGGGTGCATAGTCGTAGAGGGCTTGCAGGGCGGCAGCTGCGTCACGACCGCTGCGGCACCAGCCTGGCCAGTCGAGGGCCGCAGCGAAGGTACGCGTCTGGCCGATTTCCAGGTACACCTGGATGGGGGATTCAGTTTGAGCCATCATCATCCTTTCCTCGTCCGTGGGGTCGCGCCCTGACGGTAAGGCTTGGAATCTATCCGAAATTTCTTTTCGGATAGGTTCTTATTGTATAACTTGAATCCGAAAAAGAGGAAACCGGCTGCAAGCCTTGCAGCCGGCATGGGGGTTTCCCGACTTGTTCTGCCCCGAGGCATCCCCAGGGCTCAGGTTTAATGGGAATGGATCAGTCCATCGCCGGGTACGGGCGCGTGACCCGCGCCAGGGCCAGCAGCAGCTCGGTGAGTACAGCCATGCCGCCTGGGGTGGTGTGGACCGGGGCCCGGGCGTGCAAGCCGAGGTCATCCAGGATGGCCAGGCCGGACTGCGGGTTGAAGGGCCCCAGGATAGATCAGGAGAAGTCCCCGGTTCTTCTCCATAATCCTCTCCGATGCGCTCAACCCGGGATGGGTTGACCAGATCGTTTATACTTAACGTCAGTTCGAGAGAATTCCATAGACTATTCGCCAGAGAAAAGTGAGGGAAAAAATGGCAAAAGTTCTTGGTGTTGGCGGTATCTTTATTAAATCCCCGGATCCGGTCAGGCTGCAGGGTTGGTATACCCAATGGTTGGGGATTAACGCACAGAATGAGCAGGGTATGTCCTTTGCAATCTTCCAGCCTGGAATGATGCCCGAGAACAGTTACACGCTTTTGAGCGCGTTCGATTCTGAGACCGACTATTTTGCCCCTTCGAGCAAGGAATTCATGTTCAATCTGGTCGTCGACAACCTGGAGGAGGCGCTCAGCCAGGTGGCGGCCGGGGGCGCTCAGGTGGTTGGCGATATCGATAAAAGTGAGTTCGGCAATTTCGGTTGGTTTATCGACCCGGATGGGAACAAGGTCGAGCTCTGGCAACCGCCGG
>JAAZNB010000626.1 GCA_012798515.1 Chloroflexota bacterium | reverse complement strand
TCGCTGGCCGGCACCACGTCCAGGTGGGTGTTGAACAGGATCGATTTCCCCCCGCCGCCGCGCAGGACGCATTCCACATTGGGGGTGTGGGCATAGCTCAGCCCGGGAATCGGGAAGGCATAATCGGGGTCCTGCAGGATGGCGTCGTCGATGGGCACCAGCCGGCTGCTGTCTACCAGGCCGGCGATGGCTGCCTGGACAAACCGGCTGGCCGGGCCTTCGTTGCCGCGGGTGGAGGGGATCCGGATCAGCCCGGTGAGAAACTCCAACGTTTTCTGGCGGATTGTTTGGCTTACGGTCACGTTGTCTCCTCAGGGTATCAGCAGGGCCTTCAGGCCGCGGGCATGCTCAGCGTCGTCGAAGGCCAGTTCCCAATTTTGTAGGGGTTCGATACGGGTGATCACCTTGCGGGCATCGATCTTCTTGGAGGCAATCATCCCAATCGTGCGATCCCAGCAGGTATACCCGGTGCTCAGGTTGAACAAGATGGTGCACACCTTCCACGCGGCGGCGTCCCAGGGGAAGCTGATCTCGGGCTTGCCGGTCAACCCGATCTGGGAGATGCGCCCCATGCGGCGCACCATCCCCACCGCAGAAGCAATTGCCCGGGGAGAACCGGAAGCCTCGACCACGTAATCGGCCCCGCGCCCGTCTGTCATGCGCTGGACCACGGCGACAGCGTCGCCTTCATCGGCTAGGACGATCTCGTCGGCGCCGATCTCCTGGGCGACCTTCAGGCGGAAGGGCAGGTCTTTGGCCGTCCCCACCACGATCACCTTGCCGGCGCCGGCGGCGCGGGCGGCCATGACCGAGAGCAGGCCAATGGCCCCCGGGCCGATGACCACGACCGTGTCGTTGGGCTCCACCTTGCCGCGCTCGAGCACGTCTTGTACCACGTTGGCGGCCGGCTCGACGATGGCGGCCTCCTCATCACTCATGTTTTCCGGAATACGGTGCAGCAGATGGGTGGGCATAACCAGGTAGCGCGCAAAGGCGCCATCGATGCCCCAACCGGGAGAGCGTTTTTGGGCGCAAAGTTGAATGTTGCCCGTGCGGCACAATTCACACTTCCCGCAGGCTTTGGTGTGGGGCTCGCCGACCACCCGCTCGCCGATCTTAAAATCGGTCACCTGGCTGCCGAGTTGGATGATCTCACCCGCAAACTCGTGCCCCATGATCACCGGGGGCCAGTACGGAAACTGATCGTGTTTGATGTGGATATCGGTGCCACAGATGCCGGCGGCTTTGATCTCCAGCAGGACCTCGTTAGGCCTGGGCTCGGGAACCGGGGCCTGGCGAAGCTCCATGTTGCCCGGTCCCTTGGCCGTTTTATACAATCCCATCATCGACTGTGTTGTGGACATAACCAAACCTACGCTCTTTCGGAATTGAAATCTGGCAATACTTCAGGGTTCAAAAGGTTGAGCGGCTTCTCGCCTTTCAGGTAGCGCTGCACTTCGGCCACGATCTTTTCTCGAATCGTCCAGCCGGATTCTTCTGACAGCCAGGAGAGGTGCGGCGTGCAGGTGGCATTCTCATTGTGCAGCAGCTGCAACCCCGCCGGCGGCGGCTCAACCTCGTAAACGTCGATCCCGGCGTGGGCGAGCTCGCCGGCTTTGAGGGCCTCGTCCAGGGCGTCCAGGTTGACGATGCCACCGCGCGCCGTGTTGACCAGAATAGCAGTTGGTTTCATCAGTTTGAACTGGGCGGCGTCGAACATGTGATACGTTTCTCGCCACTTGAGCGGGCAGTGAATGGTGACTACGTCTGAGTTGACCAACAGCTCTTCGAACGAGCAGGTCTGGATGCCGTACTCCTGCTTGCGCTGCTCGGAGAGATAGGGGTCGTAGATCAAAAACTTTACCCCGAACCCCTGCAGCATGCGGTAGACGGTCGAGCCAATGCGCCCGAACCCGACGATCCCGACCGTCTTTCCGGCCAGCCGGTAGACGGGATAGACGGGTTGGAAGACCCATTTGCCTTCCTGGGCGGAGACGTTCAGGACGTCCTTCTGGACGAGCAGCTTTCGCTGGCAGGCCATGATCAGCGTGACGGCCTGTTCGGCGACCTCGGGGACGCAGTAGTCCGGCACGTTGACGACCAGGATACCGCGCTGTGTGGCGGCTTCGACATCGACGTTGTCGTACCCAATCCCGTGGCGGATGATCATTTTGCAGCGCTCCAGCTCGCCAATCAAGGTGACGTCCATGGGCGCCATGTTGACAATGACGACGTCAGCGTTTTTGGCCGCAGCCACGAGGGTCTCGTGGGGAGCGAACTTCAATTGGTGGGCCGAAAATTCGACTCCCATGTCTTGAAAACGTTGTTTTTCCCAATCGAGATCGGGTTCGATGTAATCGGTCACCACCACCTGGATGGATTTCATAGGGTTCCCTTTCCGTTAATGTAGATGTGGGCGATCTATCGCTCAAAAATGTGCATTGGTCACAGCCAGCGCCAGGTTGGTGCAAACAACGCGGAGCTGTTGGAGCTGGCGATAATCGTTGGAGCGGAACAGGACCGTGCGCCCACCGATCCTTTCCACACCGGGGACAAAGGCGCACAACCGGGCCGCTTCGGGCAGTGTGAAATCGATCTCCATGACCAGGAAGGAGGGGATCTTCAACGCTTTGCGTTGGGCGCATTTTTCCACGGCCGACTTCGCCGCGGCGCGGATCATCTCCCGGGCCTGGCCAACCGGCAGGCAATGGGCGCTGAATTGGGACAGGCCGGTTTTGACGACCACGGTTTCGATATCGGGGAGCAGGACCTGGGCTTCTTTGGCGAGCTTGTCGTCGCCCACGGCCAGCAGTACCGGCGTGCGGTGGTAGGCCGCCCAAAGAGCGTTCAACCCGAATTCACCGATCGGCTCGCCGTTGAGGCGGATCTCGATCAGCTCGCGCAGCATATAGGTGTGCGCCAGGTTCCCGTCGCGCGTGCCGGCGCGGGCGTGGCCCATGTAAATGACGCCCGCCGCGCCGTTTTGCAGCCCCTCCACCTGGTTGTCTGTTTTGATGTAACCGGAGATAAAGGAGGCCCGCGGATGCAGCCGCTCGGGGTCGAGGTAATTCATCTGGGCGTGCGCTTCGTTGACAACCACCTCGTCTGCGCCGCCATCCAGGGCGCCCTCTACGGCGGCGTTGATCTCACCCATCCATAAACCACGGGCTGTTTGGAAGGCGTCTCCGGAAGAAGGGATACATTGGCGCGGGCCGACGATGCCGGAGACGCCTTCGAAATCAGCGGAGATGAGAATGCGCTTGTTCATAGCAAAATGTTGTTCCCCACCTGCGTGTCGAAGAAATGGACTGCATCCGGGTTGAAGGACACCCCAACCACTTCGCCTTCCGTGTAGCTGAGATCCGGGCTGACCAGGCTGGAAATGGAGACGTGATTCGACGCCCTGAGGCGGATGAAGTTGGTCTGCCCGAACGGTTCGATGGTCAGGATTTCGAAGGGGATGGCGCCTTCTGCCGCCGGGGTGGAAAGGCATACCGATTCCGGCCGCACGCCCAACACGACCGGGGCTACCGGTTGGTGCAGGCGCCCCAGGGCTTGAACGCCCCTGGCCTGGAGGGGCATGCGCAGCCCGTCGAAAAGGAAGGAAACCGCGTCTCCGCGCATCTCCAGATCTCCCGTGATCATGTTCATCTCGGGGCTGCCCACGAAGGAGGCCACAAAGCGATTGTGGGGTTTCTGGTACAGCTCCTTGGGCGGGGAGAATTGGACCACCTTGCCCTGGTGGATGACGGCCACGCGGGTGCCCAGCGTGAGCGCCTCGATCTGGTCGTGGGTGACGTAAATAAACGTGCCGGCGCAGCTGTCTTGCTCGTTCAGGCTGCGGTGGAGTAATTTGAATTCGGAGCGCATGCTTGCCCGGAGCTTGGCATCCAGGGCGGCCAGGGGTTCGTCCAGCAGGAAGAGTTTGGGGCTGCGCACCAGGGCCCGCGCCAGGGCGACCCGCTGGCGCTGCCCGCCGGAAAGCTGGTTGGGCTTGCGCTCCAGGAGGTCTCCAATCTCGACCCTGTGGGCAGCCTGGCGCACGCGTTGGTCGATCTCGGCTTTACCGGTGCGGATGTTCTTTAAATAGAAGGCGATGTTCTCGTACACGCTCATGTGGGGGTAGAGCGCCAGGTTTTGAAACACCATGGCGATGTCGCGGCGTTCGGGGGGGACGTCGGAGATGTCTTTGTCGTCCAGTACCACCCGGCCCGAGGTCTGGATTTCGAGGCCGGCCAGGATGCGCAGGGTGGTGGTCTTGCCACATCCGGAAGGGCCCAGCAAGACGATGAATTCACCTTTATCGACGTTCAGGTCGAGATGGTCGACCGCGTTACACCCCGGAAAAGTTTTGGTGAGTTGTTCGAGCTGTAAGAATGCCACAGTGTCCTCCGTGGATCGGTTAGCTTTTGCCTAGTTTTGAGGTCAGGCCATCGATGACCTGTTTTCTGAATACGATTGCCAGGATCATGGGCGGCAGCATGGACAGAACGGCCGCAGCGGCGATCATTCCGCGGCTGGCGCTCATGCCCTGCGCCAACGAGGCGAGGACTGCCGTTTGGGTCTTCGAGGCCAGGGTGCGCGTCAGCACCGTTGCAAAGACGAATTCGCCGTAGGAAGTCATGAAGGCAAAGATGCCGGCCGCCACGATACCGGGGCGGGCAATGGGGAGCACTACTTTGACCAGCGT
>JAAZNB010000625.1 GCA_012798515.1 Chloroflexota bacterium | reverse complement strand
GGGCTGTAACAGCGAGGCCGGGGCAGCCGGCAGGTCTTGATAGGCCGCCTGCTGCGGGAAGGTAAACTGGCCGGTTTGCAGGCCGCGCACGTCGGTGCGCCGCCAGGCTTCATCCCGGATGGTGGGCATCTCCAGGGTCTTGAACTGCTGCAGGGCTTGCTGGCGCTGGGCAGTGAGCTGGGGGCTGCCGGGGATGTCACGCACCCAGCTATCTTTAAATTGAAAATCTTGCTTCACGGCAGATTCACCGCGCCGTGTGCGGACTACGATCTTGGGTGTTTCAGTCATACGTCTTCGATGTCCTTTACAGTACTTTCACCAATTACAAACAGACCGGTTAGCCGGCGCCCAGGGATGAGGCGCCCCGTCCGGGGGTCTTACCCGACCGAGCCTTCCATTTGCAACTGGATCAGACGGTTCATCTCGACTGCGTATTCCATGGGCAGCTCTTTGACCAGCGGCTCGATGAAACCGGATACCACCATGGTGGTGGCCTCTTCTGCCGACAGGCCGCGGCTCATCAGGTAGAACAGCTGCTCCTCACCGACCTTGGAGACGGAGGCCTCGTGGCCGATGTTGACGTCTTCCTGGTCGATCTCGATGTAGGGGTACGTGTCGGTGCGGGATTGCGGGTCCAACAGCAGGGCGTCGCACACCACGTTGGAGCGTGAGTTGCTGGCCTCTTTGTAGACTTTCAACAGCCCGCGGTACGAAGCGCGCCCGCCGCCCTTGCTGATCGATTTCGAGGTCACCTTGCTGGACGTGTTGGGGGCAAAATGGATCACCTTGCCGCCGGCGTCCTGGTGCTGGCCGGGGCCGGCAAAGGCCATCGACAGGATCTCACCGTGAGCGCCCTCGCCCATCAGGTAGCAAGAGGGATATTTCATGGTCACTTTGGAGCCCAGGTTGGCGTCTACCCACTCCATCGTCCCACCTTCCTGGACGATAGCACGCTGGGTGACCAGGTTATACACGTTGTTAGACCAGTTCTGGATGGTGGTGTAGCGCACGCGCGCGCCTTTATTGACCATGATCTCGATCACACCACTGTGGAACGAATCGGTCGTATACTGCGGTGCGGTGCAGCCTTCCACGTAGTGCACCTGGGAGCCCTCGTCGGCGATGATCAGGGTGCGCTCGAACTGGCCGATGTTGGCCATATTGAGGCGGAAATAAGCCTGCAACGGCAGATCGACCTTGACGCCCTTGGGGACGTAGACGAACGAGCCGCCCGACCACACCGCGCTGTTCAAAGCGGCGAACTTATTATCCTCGATAGGGATCACCTTGCCGAAATACTGGCGGAACAGGTCCGGATGTTCACGCAGCCCGTTCTCGATGCTGAGGAAGATCACGCCTTGTTTGGCAAGGTGTTCCTGAATGTTGTGATACACCATCTCCGATTCGTACTGGGCGCCTACCCCGGCCAGGAACTTGCGTTCCGCTTCGGGGATCCCCAGGCGATCGAAGGTTTGTTTGATCGAATCGGGGACGTCTTCCCACGAACGCCCTTCGGCTTCAGCCGGGCGCACGTAATAGTAAATTTCATCCAGGTTGAGCTGCGACAGGTCAGCTCCCCAGGTCGGGATCGGACGCTGTTGGTAATGTTCCAGAGCCTTGAGGCGGAACTCCAACATCCACTGTGGTTCCCCCTTCATGTGGGAAATCTGCTCTACGACCTCGCGATCCAGGCCCTTGCGGGTCTTGAAGACCGAAACGTCCGGGTCGTGGAAGCCATAGCGGTACTCCCCAATCTTATCCAGGAAATTGGTTTCCGGATCAGCAGTCATCATACCTCCAAATTAAACCGCAGCGCCAGTAATAACCCATTAAGAAGCGACTGCGCTATCTTCGTATTTCTCACGTACCCAATCGTACCCGTGCTCTTCCAGGTGAAGCGCCAGTTCCGGGCCGCCGGACTCGACCACGCGGCCGTCCAGCATCACGTGCACCACGTCCGGTTTGACGTAGTTCAAAATACGCTGGTAGTGAGTGATAACCAACACCCCCATCTCGGGCCCCCGCAAAGCATTGACGCCGTCCGAAACGATGCGCAGGGCATCGATGTCCAGACCGGAGTCGGTTTCGTCCAGGATGGCGATCTCGGGCTGCAGCGTGGCCATCTGTAAGATCTCGGCCCGCTTCTTTTCTCCGCCCGAAAAACCTTCGTTCAAATACCGTCCCGCGAAGGACGAGTCCATGCGCAGCAATTCCAGCTTCTCACGCAACAGCTTGCGGAACTCGGGAATGGGCATGCCCTTATCTTCCGGGTTGATTGCCTTGCGCCTGGCGTTCAAAGCCACACGCAGGAAATTGGCCAATGTCACCCCCGGGATCGATACCGGGTACTGAAAAGCCAGAAATAAGCCCAGGCGAGAACGCTCATCCGGCCCCATCTCCAGGATATTGTGCCCCTTATACCACACCTCTCCGTCTGTGACCTCGTAGGAAGGATGTCCCATCAGTGTATAAGATAGCGTTGACTTACCGGTGCCATTGGGGCCCATGATGGCGTGTACTTCGCCCTGGGGGACCGACAGATTGACACCCTTTAAGATTTCTTTACCTTCAATGTTCACATGTAAATTACGAATTTCCAGCACAGACATGGAAGCAAAACTCCTTATCTCCATCGTGGGTTGTAGTGTCATCCAAAACGCACCTGATCTCGTGCGCTATAAAGTTATACAAGTTGTCAGTCCCTACTCAGTTTGAGATGCATGGGGCCCGAACTTCCCCCACCTTCTGAGCAGCAACTTTTATCATCACAATCATCCGATTTCGACCGGATTATTGGGCTCATTATATCACAGCAGGAAAAATCAAGTCAATATTTAACATAAAAATCTATAATATTGACAAATTTATTTTCGTTATGTTATACTGGCTTCACTGGTTATCAGTAGGTTTTCATTGAGGAATGTGTTATCGGAAAGAACCATCGAGCAAAAATATGAAAAGTACTCGGGAACGAATCCTTCAAACGTTATTAAACCACCCCAATTCCAGTATCAACGAATTGGCTGATTCGGTAGGGATCAATGCCATCTCGGTCCGGCACCACCTGACCAGCCTCCAGGCAGATGGTCTGGTGACTGCCGAAGAAGAGCGGCATGGCGTGGGCCGCCCGCGGTTGGTCTATTTTTTAACCGAAAAGGGGTTAGACCGTTTCCCTTCACGCTACTTCCGGTTGACCAATCGCCTGTTAGATGAACTGAAAGGCACCCTGCCGGAAGAGACCATCAACCTGTTATTCCAGAAGATGGCCGCCAACCTGGCCTCGACCCATGCGAAAAAGATGGAATCTTTATCCATGGAGGAGAAGCTCGACTTTATCAAGGAACTGCTCGCCCAGGAAGGTTTCTCGGTCCAGTGGCAAAGAAACGGCAGTTCTTACGAGATTCACGAGATCAGCTGCCCGTATTATCACGTGGGGCAAAGCCACCCGGAGGTTTGCGAAGTCGACCAGACCTTGATCTCCACTTTGCTGTCTATCCCCGCCGAAAAAGTGAATTGTGTGCTGCACGGTGACCACCACTGCACTTACGTGATCCAACCGGCCATCCCTGCTGTGGAGAAAGATGCTTCATGAGTAACCAACCTGGAACGAACCGCCCCATCTGGGAATCTGAGAGTGAATTTCCGGAACTATCCGAAGAACTGCGTACCGGTTTATCTGAGGTCGTCGATCCGGAAATCGGCCTCAACATTATCCAGCTGGGCTTGATCCGCGACGTGCACATCGAGCCTGAAGAGGCCAAGATTTCGATGATCTTGACCACACCGTTTTGCCCTTATGGCCCGGCTATGTTGGAGACCACGCGCGATAAGGCACAAGAGGTTTTGAAACGCCCCACGTTCATCGACCTGGGCATGGAGATGTGGGATTTCTCTATGATGGAAGATGGCCTGGGCGCAGACTGGGGCCTTTACTAGCGCTTTCCAACTTTGTTAATATCACGTCCCGCCGCATTCACCGGCGGGACGTTTTCTTTGTACAGGCCGACGCCCCCCACGGCCCGGTTTACAGCTGGGCACGGTCCATGCTGAACAGGTTGGCCAGGCGCATGGCCTGCCCCAGGTTGCCTTTCAAATGCAGCCTGCCGCTCATGAAGGCCCGGGTGGCATCCAGCTTCCCGCTAAACACATCCAGGATGTCCTGGGCGCTGGCTGAAAACGTCAGCTGCGGGTTGGGCGTCGTTCCTGGCTCTACTTTTATCGTCTGCTGGTGAATGGCGACAAACCAGTCTCCGCCGTTTTCGCCGCTGACGTGCAGCTGGATGTCAGCATCCACACCCGCCGCGCGCTCGGGCACGAAAGTCTGCGGCAGTAGTTTGATCAGATCCTCGATCCCCGGATTGGACAAAAGAAACCTCCTCAATACCCTGTAAGATTCTCCTGGGTGGGCGCCCAAGGTCTTTTTTTTATTCACCGTGATTGTATATGAACTTGGAAGGAACAGCAATATAATCTTTGGGTCAGGCGTGTTCGATTGCCCCTGCCCCGAAACCCTGCCAGGAGGTGTACCATGATCCGGTCAATCTACGTTCCCAAGGGCGGCCCCGCCCGCAGCCATCTCAGCCAGGAAGAATTAACCGTCGCCTTACAAGATCAAGAAGGCTTACTGTGGGTCAGCCTGGAACACCCCCGCGAAGAAGAGACCCAGTCCGTCTTACGCGACCTGTTTCACTTTCACCCTCTGGCCATCGAAGACTGCTTGAGCCAGGGATACCAGGCCCCCAAAGTAGACGATTTTGGCCCCTATATTTTCATCATCTCCCACGCCATCCAACCCGCCACCGATTTCCGTGAAATCGAGACCATGGAACTCAACCTGTTCCTCTCCGAGAATTACCTGGTCACTTTCTACCAGGAGAGCGCCATGCCGTGCGTGGAGCACGTCTGGCAGCGCCTGAAGCAGGACGAACGCCTGCTGGCCAACGGCGCCGACTTCCTGTGCCACGCTGTGCTCGACCGCCTGGTGGATGAATATATGCCCCTGCTGGACCAGATGGACGAGGAGATCGAATGGCTGGAAGACAGCGTGCTAGCCCGGCCAGATCCAAGTATCCTGGAGCGCATCCTGGCCTTGAAACACAGCGTGATGAGCCTGCGCCGGATCGTCTCCCCCCAACGCGAGGTCATCAACCGCCTCAGCCGGGACGATTTTCCCCAAATCGACCGCCTGAGCCGCATCTACTACCGCGACATATACGACCACCTGGTGAGGATCCAGGATCTGACCGAGTCGATCCGGGACATCGTCAGTGGCTCGCTGGATATCTACCTCTCCTCAACCTCCCTGCGGTTGAACGAGATCATGAAGGCCCTGACCGTAGTCTCGACCATCTTTCTGCCTCTGTCGTTCCTGGCCGGCGTGTATGGCATGAATTTCCCCTTCATACCAGAGTTTACCTGGAAGTACGGCTACTGGTTTGCCTGGGGAGTATTCATCTTCATCGGCCTGGGGATGCTGGCGTATTTCAAAAAGAAGGGATGGTTCTAAAGCAATCAGATCCCTTGACATTATAGTTCATTTGTTCTATTATTAAGGCATCCAAGAAGATTGGAGGAACACTTCCCTGATCTTCCTCCCCAATGTTTCTTGAGAAAAGGATGCTATGTTTCCGGGTTCCGGGTTCGCAGGCAATTGGTTGAAAGCGGGAATCGCAAAGCTGCTCCAGCAGCGCAGCGCTTTGTTCGGGCTGATCCTGGCCGCGGCCTTGATCAGCTTCGAGATGTTCAACTATAGCACGACCTTCTTTGCCCTCAACGACCTGTTGGGAGAGCAGCGGTTCATCGGTATTCGTTGGGCGACGATTCTGACCATCGCCTTTTGTGGCATCGACTTCGCCGGTATTGCCCGTATTTTCGTTCACGATGACAATCAAGAGGACGCGCGGGGGATGTGGTATCTATTCTTCGCCTGGCTGCTGGCCGCCACAATGAACGCTATGCTGACCTGGTGGGGCGTATCGATGGCCATCGCTAACCGCACACTGGTGAGCAGTGTCATCCTGGATGCCAGCCTGATCACCCACGCCGTCCCGGTGGCAGTGGCCCTGGTGGTGTGGGTTACTCGCTTCCTGCTCATCTCCACCTTCTCCTTCTCCGGCCGGCACATCTTTGCCCAGGCCGACGAACGAGAAGAGCAGCCGCCGGTCCGGCCAGAAAGCCGCCAGCCCCGGGTAAACCGCGACGAATCCTATCCAGAGATGCCTTTCCCGACCTCAGTCCGCCCTCGCCCGGCCCCACGCGCCGCCCAGGGCCGTAACGCCGGCGGGGAGAAAGCCGCCCGCCGGGAAGGGGATTCTCCCTCATCCTCCCGCGGTCAGACCCGCTACCACAAGCTGTAGTAGATTTAGCCAGCCGCCAACGCGGCTGCCAGAGCCTGGTTGATGTCTGGAAAGACCGGCACGTGGATGGCTTGCAACCGTTCTACCTTGAGTGCTTCCTGGGCAATCCCCCACCCCAATACCTCAGTCTCCACCGAAAAATCCCGTAAGATCTCCGCCGCCTGGCGTACGCCAGCAATGCCGCCGGACGAATCTTCGAACACATGGATGCGCATTTTTTCCGGCAGGCCGCGCAGCAGCTCCGTATCCAACCCGGCGCCATCCTGCTGCCTGGCGTACAGCCGGTAGGCCAGCTGGATGGCTTCCCATTCGTCCTGCAAAGCTGCGGCCAGGATGGCCGCCAGAGCCTGCACCGGTGAGGGTTTGACGAATGCCTCCGGTGGATTGCCAGTCAGGGCGGCCAGGTAATGCATACGCCCGGAGGCGATCAGGGGGGCGTCTTGCAGGCCCACCAGGGCCAGGGCCGGCTCGGCTTCGGGCGAGAACAGCCGGTCGACCGGCTGCGTGGCCGCCCGCGGCGGCAGCGATGGCCGCGCCGTATATACCGCCATGGCCATCCCCGGGGTGGGCAGGCAGCCATTAGCCCCCGGCAGCAGCGCCGGCTGGTCATAACGTGACAGGTAGGATTCGGCCGGCAGGGGAGAAGGGATGCCGTACACCTGCTCGAAGGTCGCCGACCCCAGAACGTAATTTTGAAACACGCGTGTGATGGCGTTGTGATAAACGTCTCGCGTGTTAACCAGCAGAGACTCCACAAACGGCTGGCCGTGGAGATAAAGCAGGGCCGTCCCGGCTTTGACGGCCTCGAACACGGCCTCGGATGGAATCCGCCCAGCGGGCAGCCCGGCGCACAGGGCTTCGATCCCGGCGCGGTAATCGACCGCCTCCGGATGCCCGCTCCGGGTGCGCAGCCAGCGGCTTAGCGCATCCAGATCCTCGAAACGCCCCCATTCCGGCCCCATTCCGGCCACCTCATTCAGGACAATCGCCAGGCCGATGGACAACATGTCCCATTCAATGGTCACGTTGTAGGCTTCGAACCAGGCCGGGACACGCTCGTCAGGGGTCAGGTGTTCCAGACCCATGCCGGCCAGGAAATAACGCATGGTGGCCTCGACGGCCTTGCGATAACCGCCCGGGTAGACCAGGACACCATCGACGTCGAACAAATAGACACATTTGGCTGGGGAGTCGATTGCCACGCTCAATCCTTTTGAAGGGTGCCTGCCGGAAGATGCATGTCAGGAAAAGCCGGACAGAACGACCCTCTCGAAATTGTTTTGTGGATTATACTTGAAGATTATCCCACTTTTTTGATTGGCCTTCGCGCGCCGATCGACAAGTTATTTTTCATGGAGCACTCATGGTTTCGATCTTGACCGACAGTACGTCCGATTTAAGCCCAGAGCTGATCGAAAAGTATCACATCCGGGTCATTCCCCTCACCATCATCTTGCAAGACCAGGTCAAAAAAGACGGCATCGACATCACTTCTCAGGAATTGTTCCATTCCGTCGAACAGACCGGCAAATTGCCCCAGACCTCTGCGCCATCCATTGCGGAATTCGTCGAACTCTATAACCAGGTACCCCGGGAAGGCATTTTCATCGGCATCAGCTCACGCATGTCCGCCACGTGGCAGAACGCCACCCTGGCCGCCGGACAGGTCGGGGACAAAGACATCCGGGTGATCGACTCGTCCAACCTATCCGGGGGCATCGCCATCCTGGTGCTGCGCGCCGCCGAGATGAGCGCCCAGGGTCATAGCCTGGACGAAATCGAGGCGGCCACCCAGGCGCTGATCCCTAAAATGCATACTTCGTTCATCATCGAGACGCTGGATTATCTCTACAAAGGTGGGCGCTGCTCGGCCCTGCAAAGCATCGCCAGCAGCATTCTGAAGATCCGTCCGATTATCGAGGTGCAGTCCGGCGGCACCCTGGGGGTCAAAGACAAGACCCGCGGAACGCGCAAGAACGCACTGAACTACCTGGTCCAGGACTTCAAGAAGAACGTCGCCGCCATCGACCCACACCTGGTGTTCATCGTCCACACCGGCTGCGACGAGGACGCCGCCTACCTGCAGGCACAGCTGGGCCAGATCACTCCCATCGATTCACTGTACGTCACCAATGCCGGCTCGACCATCTCGACCCATTGCGGTCCCGGCACGATCGGTATTATCTATCAGGCGAAATAAGGCCGGTTGGGGGTGGTGATTTTTTGTAGGCCAGTGGGGCATTGCAATCGCCCCCCGGCGCTGACCTGGCCTTTCCCCCTTCAACCTGATTCGCGGATTCAAAACAGCCGGACGCCCCATACGGAACGCCCGGCTGTATTTATTCCTTTCACTGTGCGACCAGGGATTAGATCAGGCCGACCTGTTTGCCCACCTTCTGGAAGATGTCCAGGACGTGCTCCAGCTGTGCGTCGGTATGCGTAGCCATGTAGCTGGTGCGCAGCAGCTGGCGCCCGGGAGAGACCGCCGGGCTGATCACCGGGTTGACGAACACGCCCTCATCGAAGAGCAGCTTCCAGGTCTGGAAGGTGAGGTCGTCGTCGCCGATGATGATGGGAATCACCGGGGTCACCGAATGGCCCGTATTGAATCCCAGGGAATGGAAGCCCTGACGCATCCGATCGGC
>JAAZNB010000624.1 GCA_012798515.1 Chloroflexota bacterium | reverse complement strand
TTTTGTGTATTCTTTGGAGCGGTTTCCCCGCCCCAAAGAATACACAAATAGCGGCAGGCACGGCCCCGTAGATGGGGCCGTGCCTGCCAGCACAGAGAAACCTTGCCCGGCGTCGCCGCTAGACGTTCATGGCGACTTCGTAAGCGGACCAGATGGCATTCATAACGTTGGTGGGCGCTTTGGCGTCCCCGATCAAATGCACGCGGTCCGAGCTGATGGCTGTATACAGGTCGGTGTCGCTGGTGTACCCCACCGACACCACGATGTGGTCAGCTTTGATGGCGTGCTTCTCCGCCAGGCCGGCCGGCCCGACGGCGAACATCAGCCTGGCCCGGTTGGCGACGTTGGGATAATTCTTGATCGTCTCGACCACAGTCGCTTTGCCGTCCGCATAACTTTCGACCACGGCATTCTTGATCACGTCGACGTGATAATAATCCAGCAGCTCCATCAACATGTTGTAGTTGGCTGCCGACAGGCCAAAGGCGTTGAGGATCGTCTCGGTCATCTCGACGATGGTGACCTTCTTGCCCTGGCGCGCCAGCATGTAAGCGATCTCGCACCCGGTCAGGCCACCGCCGACCACGATCACGTCCTGGCCTTCGACCTCACCGGCCAGGAAGGTATTCAACGCGTAGGTAACATGCTCCGAATCGAAGCCCGGGATGTCGAGCCTGCGCTCCCTGGCCCCCGTGGCGACGAAGACCTCGTCATATCCGCCCTGCTTCACCGTTTCGGCCGTGGCCTCGCGATTGAGTTTCACCGTGATGGGCAGCTGCTCCATCTGGCGTTTGTACCATGCCAGCAGTTTTTTGTCCTCGTCTTTGAAATCGGGGCTCGCCGCGGCGACGAACACCCCACCCAGGGCCCCGGTTTTTTCGAACAGCTCGACGGTATGCCCGCGCAATGCGCACACCCGGGCCGCTTCCATACCGCCCAGGCCGCCGCCCACCACGAGCACTTTTTTCTGCTTTTCAGCCGGCTGGATGGCATAGCTCTTTTCGCGCCCGCAAGCCGGGTTGACCGCACAGGAAATATCCAGTCCCTGAAAGATGCGTCCCAGGCAACCCTGGTGGCAACCGATACACGGCCGTACGTCATCCAGATTCCCGCTCTGGAACTTCTTGGGGGCATAGGGGTCGGCCAGCAGCGGGCGGCCCATGCCCATCATGTCGATGCGCCCTGCCGCGATGGCGCTCTCGGCCAGGTCGGGGTCGTCGAAACGCCCCGCACACACGACGGGGATCTTTACGACCGCTTTGACCCTGGCAACGTCATCCAGATTGCAGGCTTTGGGCATGTACATGGGCGGGTGCGCCCAGTACCACGAGTCGTAAGAGCCATTGTCACAGTTGAGCAGGTCGTAGCCGGCCTGCTCGAATTTCTGGGCGATGACCAGGCTCTCGTCGATGTCGCGTCCGAATTCTTCGAAATCCTCGCCGGGCAGCGCACCGCGGTTGAAAGCCTTGATGTAGCTCTTGACGCTGTAACGCAGCGAAACGGGAAAGTCTGGGCCACATTTGGCCTTGATGGCCTGGACGATCTCCACCGGAAAACGCATGCGGTTTTCCAGGCTGCCGCCATATTCGTCCGTGCGGCCGTTCATCGAGGCGATCACGAACTGGTCGAGCAGGTAGCCTTCATGCACGGCGTGGATCTCGACGCCATCCCCACCCGCCTGCTGCACCAGGTAAGCGCCGTCAGCAAAGGCCTGGATGTAAGCCTGGATTTCTTCCCGGGTGATGGCGCGGTTCTTGTGGGTCGGGTCCCAGACGTTCTGGATCTCGGCCGGTGCGGGGGTATGCTCTTCGTTCCCGTGGCCCGCCCGCCCGGTCAGGGCGGTGAGCTGGATGAAGATCTTACTGCCCTGTTCGTGCACGCCATCGAACAGGTATTTGATCTCCCGCATGTAACCCTCGGGATTGATATTGATGTGGAATGGGATGCTGGGGACGATGGGGTTGAGGCCGGTGATGATCAGGCCGGTGCCACCCCTGGCGCGTTCGATGTAATAATCGGCGCCATCCCTGGTATAGGCGCAGGTTCGATAGTTGAGCAGACGAGGGGAGAAGACACCCATGGGCATCAACGCGATCCGGTTGGGTACCTCGACACTGCCAATTTTGACAGGTGAAAACAGATGTTCATACTTTGCCATATGACATCGCCTTCTTTCACAGAATTGTATTCGGTCAACCGTGTTTCGATTCTAACATCGGCCCTTACAGGTGTCAATGAAACCGGAGAACGCGCCGGCCGAATTTAACCAATTCGGGTCATTGCCCCGCCGGCCTGTTTAAGGTATCTTTACACAAGCTTAATGTGCTCTTATTTGACTTTTCCTTCACCGCGAAGGAAAATAAAACCAATCGTATAACTGATTTACTATTTACTGTTGGGAGACAGGACGTTTGTCAGAGAGTGTACGGTTGTTCGATTCAAGATCAAGTTCCAAAAGCGACAAACTTCGTCGGGTAGTTTCTTCTTCTGTCGGCGGTGAGCTATTCACCGCCGACTCTCTTTTTAACTGAGCAGATGCTGAGGAGCAAATTATGCTAACACTGCGATTCGACGGCCTGCTACGTGAAATACCCAATGGGGGGAAACCGGGGGATAAATCGGGGTTCTTGTGCTATGGATGGTTGATTATGCGCGAGGGGGTCATCATTGCCCGGGGGCACGGCGTCTTTGCCCACGCCGTGGACGCCACATCCAACGTGGCCGAATATCTGGCGTTGATCGAAGGGCTGGAAGCCCTGGGCGACATGGGGGTGCGGAACGAGCCGGTGCGCATCCTGGGGGACGCCAAATCGGTCATCGAACAGATGCTGGGGA
Source organism: Chloroflexota bacterium (assembly GCA_012798515.1). GTDB lineage: Bacteria > Chloroflexota > Anaerolineae > Anaerolineales > Anaerolineaceae > JAAZNB01. The sequence continues at coordinate 1,537 of JAAZNB010000624.1, read as the reverse complement.
TCGCCTCAGTGCAGGCGCCGCGCATGAAGCCTTTACACGCCAAAGCGCAGCGCCTGGCGGCTACCATGACCAACCTGCAGTGGAAATGGGTGCCCCGCAAGAATAACCGCCAGGCCGACCAGCTGACCCGCCACGCCCTGCGGTGCCTGCACAACGACAAACAGGGCTATCAGAGCGCCATCGAGGCCCTGCACACCCGCGGCGGCGCCAGGCGCAAGCGTTTTCTGCCGCTCATCGACCTGCGCATCTTCCAGAGCCTGCCGGAGATGTCCCTGGGGACGCCGTCCGGCCGCTAAGCAGAACGAGGTCCTATCACGGTTTTTATATATTCTTGGGGGCGGGGGGATCGCCCCCAAGAATATCCCCCGTTTCTCTCGAATTTACATTAAATAGAAAGCGCTTGCAGCAGTAATAGCTGCAAGCGCCTGGGTTCAGCGAAGTTAATAAATCAATGAGGTAAGATAAATCCGGGGGGAAAGTCTATTCCTCTTCGTGAGTAGGTTCGCTGCGCTTCTTCTGGCGATAGACGATCCGGCCGCGTGAAAGATCGTAGGGCGACATTTCCACCCGTACGCGGTCACCGAGCAGAATGCGGATGTAATACTTACGCATTCGTCCTGAAAGATAAGCGAGAACTTCATGACCATTTTCCAGGCGCACACGGAACTGCGTGGCCGGTAGGGCCTCGATAATGGTACCTTCCACACTTATCTTATCTTCTTCTTTGGCCATAAAACCTCCAGAAAGCAAGCTGCTTATGAACACGCCCCGGAACGTGAGAGCAGAGAGTAAAACGGTTAATCGCCGATCCGGCCGACCTGGCGTCGTTTCAGTCGTCGTACGGCTTTCTTTTTCTCGACACGGCGCAACTCGCTTTTCGAAATGAACCAGCGCTTGCGGCGTACGGTGCTCAAGATCCCACTCTTGACGACCTTTTTGCGGAACCGTTTTAAAAGCTGGTCCTGCGACTCATTGGGGCGAAGGACAACACTCGTCACTGCTTCTCACCTCCCTTCGTTTACAGATCAAACGAAAGAGCTACTACAAAATAGCGTTCTTCTCTGGCTGGAGACAAAAAAAGCCCGGCTGGGGCGCATTCACAGCCGAGTTTGGCAACGAAGAGATGTTCTTGGGCGACATCATCAAACGTATCGACTGTGTCCTCCATACCACAACACAATAATGAGCACTTCTTTCCAACATGCACCAGTGCATATCCGGCGCAAAGATAATTATACCGCGACCTGTCTGATATTGTCAAACCCGAATCACAGCGGGACGGTCTTTCATAAAACAGCTTTTCAATCTCACCCCCGCCCCGTTCTCACGGGGTAAGGAATAGACGCCGGAAAGGCGTAGCCCTGTGTGGGCACGGGCTTCCCGGCCCTGTCCTTGGGGGGGGAAGTTAAAGAAAAAAAGCCTCTTGGCAATGACCTACTCTCCCAGGGGGTCGCCCCCCAAGTACCATCGGCGCTGACAGCCTTAACGACCGGGTTCGGGATGTTTCCGGGTGTACCACTGTCGCTCAGATCACCAA
>JAAZNB010000623.1 GCA_012798515.1 Chloroflexota bacterium | reverse complement strand
TGCGTTCCTTACCCGGGCCTGAAAATTGCCGGTTGACAAACCGGGACAAATGTTCTACAATGGCTATTGTAAATATTCCGATATCGGAATATAATAAAACCATGGCACGCACACCGACGACGTATGATCCTTTCAATGCCGTGGCCGAACCGAAACGGCGCCAGGTCCTGGAAGCGCTGGGCGGGAGCGAACGTTCGGTCAGCCAGCTGGTCAGCCTGCTGGGTTGGCCCCAGCCGGTGGTCTCGAAACACCTGGCCGTGTTGAAACAGGTGGGTCTGGTCCACGAACGGCGGGATGGTCGCCGGCGGCTGTATTGTCTCGACCCCGGACAACTCAAACCCATCTATGATTGGGTGGCCTCCTTCGAACAGCTGTGGGAAGAGCGTTTTAACCGTTTGGACGAAGTCTTACAGGAAGTACAACAAAAGGAGAAATAAGCGTATGTCCGCAAATAATCCCACCACCGTCCGTGTCGAACCGGGAAGGCAGGACCTGACCATCCAGCGTGAATTCGACGCGCCGCGCGAGCTGGTTTACAAGGCTTTTACCGATCCCCAGCTGTTCGTGCAGTGGATCGGGCCGCGCCGCCTGACCATGCGCCTGGAGGCCTTCGAGCCGCGCACCGGGGGCAGCTACCGTTACATCCACGTCGACCCGGAAGGCAACGAATTCGGCTTCCACGGCGTGTTCCACGAGATCTCCCTGGAGCGCATGATCCAGACCTTTGAATTCGAGGGCCTGCCCGAGGCCGGGCACGTCTCCCTGGACAGTATGACCCTCGAAGCCCTGCCCGGCGGCCGCACGCGGATCACGGTCCATTCCGTGTTCCAATCGGTGGCAGACCGGGACGGCATGGTCCAGTCGGGCATGGAAGACGGGCTCAGCCAGGGCTATGAGCGCCTGGACGAGCTCCTGGTGCAGATGGCGGCCTGAGCGCCGGGTGGCGATATGGCAAAAGTAACCTTCAATATGACTATGTCCCTGGATGGTTTCGTGTCCGGCCCGCATGACGGGCCGGACAACGGCCTGGGCGATGGCGGCGATCAGCTGTTCGAATGGTACTTCGGCGGCGACACCGAGGTGCCCATCTCGGATGGAAACATGACCCTCAAGGTGTCGCCCCAGAGTGCGGCCCTCTTGCAGGAAGCCTTCCAATCTTATGGGGCCGGGGTGTGGGGGCGCAGGACCTTCGACATCGCCCGGGCGTGGGGCGGCCATCCACCTGGAAAGCCGTGTTTCATCGTCACCCATCACGTCCCGGATGAGTGGGTCTATCCCGGGTCCCCGTTCGTGTTCGTCACCGATGGGGTGGAGAGCGCCGTCCGCCAGGCCCGGGCGGCCGCCGGGGACAAGGACGTGGTGTTGTGTACGGCCAGCATCCTGCAGCAGTGCCTCGACGCCGGACTGGTGGACGAGATCCACGTAGACGTGGCGCCCCTGCTGTTGGGGGATGGGGTGCGCCTGTTCGATCATCTCAAGATCGAGCCGACCCGCCTGGAGTGTATCCGCGTCGTGTCCGCCCCCGGCGTGACCCACCTGGGTTTCCGCCTGCTGCGCTAGCGGCCGGCCAGGCACC
>JAAZNB010000622.1 GCA_012798515.1 Chloroflexota bacterium | reverse complement strand
CGAGACCTGGCGGCCGTGGAACCAGCAGGTGACCAGCCCGGCGGCCTGGCCGGCGCGGATGTCGTTCTCCCGGTCCCCCACGGTGGCCGTGTGGGCCGGGTCCATCTGGCAGCGCGCCAGGATGACGTGGAAAGCGTCCGGCGCCGGCTTCTTGGGGTAGCCTTCGTCTCCGGCGGCGATATCGCTGAACAGGTCGCGCAGTTCGTGCACGCCCAGCAGCTCCTCGGTGGAAGCGCGCCGGCGGTGGGTGACGATGGCGTTCACCCCGCCGCGAGCCAGGACCTCGGCCAACACCTGGCCCACGCCGGGGTAGGGACGCTGCTCGGCCTTGGGAATGGCGCTGTAGATATCGTCGAACCGCTCTTCCAGCGCGACCGCGTCCACTCCATAGTGGCCGGCCAGCTGCCGGGCGCAGTGTTGAATACTCACCAGGGCCAGGTCTTTCACCTCCGCCGCACCGGCCGTGTGTCCCAGGCCCTCCAGGGCCTGTTGGAAAGACCGCACGATGGCCGGGTAGGTATCGAACAGGGTGCCATCCACGTCCCAGATCAAGTTCTTGATCACGTATGCCTCCATGAAAAATATGTCCTGGGTTTACACGGCCAGGTTGACTGCGACCGGGCCGGCCTGCTCCAACGCCAAAGCCATCTTTTGCCCGCCCCAGGCCAGCTCGTAGTCGCCCAAAAAGCCGCTGAAGGTGAACCGCCCGGCGGCGTCGGTCACCCAACGGGTGGGCAGCAGCCACCATTCGCCTTTGATCAGCTGCTCCAGGGCCAGGTAGGCCGGCTTGGGCGTCCCGTCTGCCCGCAGCAGGCCGGAGGGGGCGTTCAACCAGCCGCCGTCGGTAAAATCCCACCAGGTCACGGCCTGCACGGCCGGGTGCGCCAGGAGGGTCTTGTAATGCAGCACGACTTCCTGCGCCTGGCGCACCTCACCCGCGGGCGTGCTGGGCCACTCGTCCACCTGGTAGTCGTTGAGGTCCACGATCTCAGGCGGCATGCGGTGACCGGAGACGAGGCTGCTCTCGGTAAAGTGCACCGGCAGGTTGAAGCGGGCAAAGCGCTCGATGACCGCCAGGGTGCGGGCCGGGCCCCAGTAGCCCTGGTGCATGTGGGTCTGGATGCCGATGGCGTCGATGCGAATACCGGCCGCCAGGCAGCCTTCCACCAGGATGTCGTAGGCCGGCGAGACGTCGAAATCGTTGATCAGCAGCGCGCAGGCCGGGTTGGCCTGGCGAGCCGTCTCGAAGACCGTGCGTATCAGCTGGATGCGCCCCAGCTGGTTGCCCAGGCGGGTGAGGCCGTTGTCGTAGCGGTCGAAGATGGGCATGATCACCGCTTCGTTGATCCCGTCCCACAGGTCGATCAGCCCGGCAAAGCCGGCCACCTCGCGGCGGATGCGCGCCTGCTGGGCGGCCAGGATCTCGGCGTTGCTCATCCCCAGCAGCCAGTCCGGCGCCAGGGTATGCCAGCACAGCGGGTGGCCTTTGACCCGGCAGCCCTGGTCCCGGTACCATTGGGCCGCGCGGCGCAGGCGCTCGGTCTGCGGCCGGCCGCGCTGCGGCTCGAAGCGCCCCCAGTAGAAAGGCAGCGTCACCAGGTTGAAGAGGTTCAGGTAATGGCGGTTGCGCTGCTCGACCGGCCGGCGCGCCGCGCCATCCAGCTCATCGTTGACCAGGGCAAGCGTGCCCTCACCCCAGGTGCCGCCGAAGAGGAACCGGTGGCGGGTCTGCGCCAGCCAGACCTCCTGGCCGGCCAGCGGGCCGCCCGGGCCCTGCAGGGTCACGGTCGCCACCGCCGTGCGATGGCGGCGGATGGCCTGGTCGAGGTGCTCGGGGTCAGGCAGCTGCGACATTAGATCACCTCCTGAAAACTGGTTCGGGGAGCTAGCTTGATTATAGACCAGATGGCCGCCGCAGCCCAATCCCCCCGCCGGGGGAGATCTTCACCCTTCGACCGTCCCGCCTCGATCTCGGCCGGCGATAATACCCGCGCCAGCTGAAAGCCGGGCGGCGCTGGCCGACCAGTTGCGCTTCGACGAGCAATGTGGACATGGCCGGCTGCGCTAGAGCCGCGGGTCTACCGGCTCGCTTTCCAGCGCCAGGACGCCAAAGACGCACTCGTGGACGCTGCGCAGCGGCCGGCGATCCACAAAGCGCTGCAAGGCTTCGAGGCCCAGGGCAAACTCCCGTAGGGCCAGGGATCGTTTGAGAGTGACGCTGCGCCGGCGCAGCTCTT
>JAAZNB010000621.1 GCA_012798515.1 Chloroflexota bacterium | reverse complement strand
GCCTCTGTAGCTCAATGGATAGAGCGCCGGACTTCTAATCCGTCGGTTGTGGGTTCGAGTCCCACCAGGGGCGCTGGTCATTCGGGGGTTAGCCTTGCTCGCAGCAAGGCCATGTCAGTTTATATTCGACTCAACCATGAGGGTGATATGGTTACGATCAAACTAAAACCCAATCCAATGCACCCAACCTATTACATTCCGGCCGCGATTTTCTTCTCATCGCCAGACGCATCCACCAGATTGAACCCACGGCCCAATATTTGGCGTCCCCCCACAGATGTCTTTGAAACCGTCGAACGCATCGTCATACGGGTCGAAATCGCCGGGATGGTTAAACAAGAATTCTCCATCCGACTGGATAACCGCTTGTTATCCATCAGCGGTATGCGCTCCGATTCTACCGAAAGGCGATCTTACTACCAGCTGGAAATCCCTTTCGGTGAGTTTTACACTGAGGTCGAAATACCCCAGCCCTTTGATTCCGAGCAGGTCGAGGCCGAATACGAAGATGGTTTTCTATGGGTGTATTTGGCAAAAGTGCTTCCGAAGAAAATTAATATCAACAAGGATAAATCATAAGCATGCCTGCTTCAAGATGGGATTCACGCTTGCGCGATATCATCATGTGGATGCGATCCGGGGATAACCAATTGGACGAATTTTTGGTCGAATCCGCTGACGGCGACTTCTTACCGGTCGGTGATTCGGCCCTGGATGTCAATTCCACGGCGAACCCGGAAGAGCAAACCACGATCCCGGAAATATTGTCCATTTTACCCTTGCGGGGTCTCGTGGTTTATCCCCAAACCATTGTGCCCCTTACCATTGGACAGCCGAGATCCATTCGTCTGGTTGACGACGCTTCAACCGGGGCGCGCCTGATAGGCCTGGTGGCTGCAAAAGATCAGGAGATCGAAAACCCTGGGCCGGAGCATTTGTACCAGATCGGCACCGTGGCAATGATCCACCGCATGTTCCGGGCCCCTGATGGGACCATCCGTCTGCTTGTCCATGGCATTACCCGTTTCCGGGTGACCGAATTCGTTCAGCTAGATCCTTATTTACAGGCCAAAGTCGAACACATCCCCGAACAGGAAGAGATCGGTCTTGAAATTGACGCTTTGGCCCGCAATGTACGCGATCAATTTGTCCACATTGCCGACCTGATTCCTTCCATCCCCCGGGAGTTAGTCACGTCCATCGCATCCATCGATGATCCATTACAAATCAGCTACACCATCGCCAATTTCCAACGCATGGACCTGGCTGATGCCCAGCAGATTCTGGAACTGGACCAGGTCAGTGAAAAATTGCGCAAGCTGGTCTCGATTCTCACACGGGAGAGCGAGGTGCTAGAGCTGGGCCAGAAAATTCAGAATGAGGCCCGCACCGAGATCGAAAAGGTCCAACGGGAATATTTCCTGCGCGAGCAGCTCAAGGCTATTCAGCGCGAGTTGGGTGAGGAAAACGAACAGACCGCCGACGTGGAAGAATTCCGCCAAAAGATCGCCGCCGCTGCTATGCCGGAAGAATCCGAAAAACAAGCCCAACGGGAGCTGGATCGCCTCTCCCGCCTGCCAACCGCGGCGGCAGAATATGGTGTCATCCGTACCTATCTGGATTGGCTCGTCTCTCTTCCCTGGTCCAAGAGCACAGAGGATAACCTCGACATTGCCCATGCTCGCCAGGTTTTAGATCACGACCATTACGGCCTGGCTGACGTTAAAGAACGTATTCTCGAATTTCTGGCCGTTCGCAAGCTTAGGATTGAACGCCGGGAAGAGCTGGGCAATATCATTTCAGATGACATGATCCGTCGCGAGCGCGAGGGTGTCATTCTGTGTTTTGTCGGCCCTCCTGGGGTCGGCAAGACCTCCCTGGGCCAATCCATCGCCCGTGCCCTGGGCCGCAAGTTCTTACGCATCTCCCTGGGTGGCGTGCGAGACGAAGCCGAAATCCGCGGCCACCGGCGCACCTACATCGGCGCCATGCCTGGCCGGTTCATCCAGGCCTTGCGTCGCGCCGAGACCAACAACCCGGTCTTCATGCTGGACGAAATCGACAAATTGGGCGCCGATTTCCGTGGTGATCCGGCTTCTGCTTTGCTGGAGGTACTCGACCCCGAGCAAAATACCGAGTTCCGTGACCATTATATGGAAGTGCCCTTCAATCTCTCCCAGGTCATGTTCATTACCACTGCCAACCAGTTAGAGACTGTCCCCCCGCCGCTCCTGGACCGCATGGAAGTCATCCAGATTGCCGGATACACCGAAGATGAAAAAATGGCCATCGCCCGCTATTATCTCATTCCACGCCAGCTGCGTGAGAACGGCCTTCGCCCGGATGAGGTCGAGTTCGACGACGAGGCCATCAAAACCGTCATTCGGATGTACACCCGTGAAGCCGGCGTGCGCAACCTGGAAAGGGAGATTGGCTCTGTACTGCGCAAGATCGTCACCCGCCTGGCCGAGAACAAAATCGAAAAATCCACCATCACCGCCGAGATGGTCCAGCAATTCCTTGGCCGCCAACATTTCTATGGTTTCGAAGAAGTCGCGCAACGCACTTCTGTCCCCGGCGTTGCCACCGGCCTGGCCTGGACCCCTACCGGGGGAGACGTCTTGTTCATCGAAGCCACGCGTATGCCTGGGAGCAAAGGCTTCCAGGTGACCGGTTCGATCGGTAAGGTCATGGAGGAATCGGCCAAAGCTGCCCTTTCCTACACCCGTTCCCACACCGAAAGCCTGGGAATCGATCCCAATTTCTTCGAAAAGACCGACATCCACCTGCACGTTCCCGCCGGGGCAACGCCCAAAGATGGGCCATCAGCCGGAGTTACCATGGCTACTGCCCTGGTCTCTCTGGTGACCAACCGGCCGATCCTGGCCAGCGTTGGGATGACCGGCGAAATCACCTTGCGTGGCCAGGTGCTGCCTGTGGGTGGGATCAAAGAAAAGGTACTGGCCGCCCATCGCGCCGGGTTGAAAACGGTCATCCTGCCCAAGCGCAACATGTCCGACATCGAAGATATTCCGGATGAAGTCCGCAAGAACATGACCTTTATTCCTGCCGAGACCATTGACGATGTGCTCGAACACGCCCTCGAACCCCTCCCAGAGGCCGAAACCAAAGCCGCCTGATCGGATCGCTGTTCGGGTATTAAATTATTAGTTCATCAAGACTATTTGGGATGCCATCCATGGCAAAAATACTTCTCATCGAAGATGATCGCACGATGCTGGGCCTGCTAAAAACCTTACTGGAAATCGAAGGTTTTCAAGTATCTACTATTGGGGACGGACACGGGATTGATCCGCTTCAGACCATTCGCCAGGAACAGCCGGACGCGATCCTTCTGGACGTCCACCTGCGCTTTATGGACGGTTTAAATCTG
>JAAZNB010000620.1 GCA_012798515.1 Chloroflexota bacterium | reverse complement strand
GTGCTGCCGGTGATGGATCTGCGCAAACGCTTTGGCCTGGCTACCCAGCCGGGCTCGCCGTCCAACCGCATCATCGTCGCCAGGCTGGGTGGGGTCGATCTAGGCATGCTGGTCGACGGCGTTTCGGAGGTGCTGACCATTCCCGACGAGTGGATCGAGCCGCCGCGCCCGGCCGGCCTGGCCGGCGCCAACGGGCTGATCGGGATGGCCAAGATTAGCGAACGCACGGTCACCCTGCTCGACCTGGGCAAGTTCCTGACCGCCAAAGAGAGATCTGGCCTGTTGAACCTTCAAAAAGTGATCGAAGCCTGACCCAGGCCCAGGGACGCACAGCGGCCGGCCCACCGTTACGAAACCAGGGACCGGCCGCCAAACTCTCCTGTTGGCTGCGCTTCAGGCGAAACGCTGTTCTTTCCACACGTCGGCCTCGTTGTGATAGCCGGCCAGCTCCCAGAAGCCCAGCTTGTCCTCCCGGCGGAACTCCAGGCCCCGCAGCCACTTGGCCCCTTTCCACAGGTAGGGCGCCTTCAAATCGTCCCGCCCCGGGATGGCCCCCACCACGCCGCGCAGCGGGTAACCGTGGTCGGGAGAGATCGGCTCGCCGTTGAAATGTGTGGCCAGCAAGAAGTTCTCGGCCAGCACCACCTCCAGCGGCAGGTTAGCCGTGAAGCCGTATTCGGCGTGCTGCACCACGTAATGCGCCTCGGGGCGCAGCTTGATCAGCCCCGCATCGACCAGCTGGCGCACCGAGACCCCTTCCCACAGGGTGTCGAACTTGCTCCACGTGGTCACACAGTGGATATCCATGGTGACTTTGGCGCGGGGAAGCCGGTTGAAGGCCTCCCAGTCCAGGGTCAGCGGTTGTTCGACCTCGCCCCACACTTTGAAGTCCCAGGACTGGGGCTTGAAGGACGGCACGGGGCCGTAATGCAGCACGGGGAACTTGTTGGTCAACGACTGCCCAGGGGGAAGACGGCCCTGGCTCCGGAATTGGTCTTCTTCTTCACGGCGGCGAAACACACTATCAAACATATCGAATACCTCCTAATCAATCCTGGTTGTCCATCCGAAAATGATCGAGGAAGCCGCACACCCCTCAAAAAACAGAAATTCCCAATTTTCGGACAATTCTTATTATATATCACTGGACAGGAGAGAAAACCGGTAAAGCCCATTGGAAACGGATTTTGTACACCAGTTTGGGTATGGGCGCGCCACCTCGCCTGAGCTTAAATTCAGGCGCTACAATTATTTGATAATATGGATAATTTGGAGTAAAATTAAACACGGTCACTTATGGTCACGCTAACCCGCGAACAACTTGAAGAGCGACTGGCAGCCCTCCACCGCGCCAGTCTTGAACTCGTTCAGGACATTTCGGTTGAGTCCCTGCTCGAGCGCATTGCTATGGTCGCCTGTGAACAGGCCGGCGCCCGCTACGCCGCGGTGGGTGTGCTGGACGAAAAAGGCCAGCTGGAACGCTTCATCACCGTAGGCATGCAGGATAACGAGATCCGCCGCCTGAGCCACCCCCCACGCGGGGAAGGGCTGATCGGCGCCTTGATGCACACCAAGGAGCCCATCCGCGTGGCGGACGTCACTTCAGACGAACGCAGCGCGGGTTTCCCCAAGGGGCACCCGGTGATGACCTCTTTCCTGGGCATTCCCATCCGCCAGGGAGACAACCAGCTCGGCCAGATCTACCTGACCAACAAAATCAACGCCCCCACTTTTACCAACGACGACCAGCAGGTCATCGAGACCCTGGCCGCTTACGCCGCCATCGCCATCTCCAACGCCCGCCTGTACAACCAGCTGATCCAGCGCGACCGGGTGCTGACCCGCCGCAACGAGAACCTGGGGCTGCTCAACGATATGGCGACCACCCTGGCCTCTTCCACCGACATCGACCAGATCCTGGATAAGACCCTCAACCAGTTGATGGACTTCCTCAACCTGGAAATGGGCGAGATCTTCCTGCGCCAGGGCGACAGCAACACGCTCAGCCTGGTACAGCACCGCGGGCGGGCCGCCGGCTCTATCTGGAATCACGACCAGTTCCAGATGGGCGAAGGCATGGTCGGAAAAACGGCCGAGAACGGCCAACCGGCCTTGATGGTACTGCCCAACAACGACGGTCACGACCTGGACCGGGCGTTCCTGGACGGCTGCTTCCATCAAATTGCCTGTTTCCCCCTCACCGCCCGGCGCGGCGTGCTGGGTGTGATGTGCGTGGCCACCTGCCACCCGCAACCGTTTGGCGAGATGGAAATGCAGTTCCTCTCTGCCATCAGCGCCCTGGCGGGCACGGCGGTGGAAAACGTGCTGCTCAACGTGCAGCAGCGCCGCCTGGCCGTGCTGGAAGAACGCGAGCGCATCGGCATGGACCTGCACGATGGCATCATCCAGTCCATCTACGCCGTCGGCCTGACCCTGGAACACGCCCGCCTGTTAATGGACAGCGACAGTGACCAGGCCCGCAAGCGCATCAACCAGGCCATGAACGACTTGAACAGCACCATCCGCGATATCCGCGCCTACATCCTCGACCTGCGCCCGCGCCAGCTGCACGACGAAAACCTGATGCAGGGCATCCAGCGCCTGGTGAGTGAGTTCCGCGCCAACACCCTGGTCGAAGTCACCCTGCGCGGTCCCCTGGACGGCATGGTGGGCCTGCCCGACGCCCAGGCCCTGGCCTTGTTCCACATCTGCCAGGAAGCCCTGGCCAACGTGGCCAAACACGGCCGCGCCCACCACGTGGACGTCAGCCTGTGGGCCACCGGCGAACGCGCCCTGCTGGAAGTGCGCGACGACGGCCACGGCTTCGAGATGGACAAAGCCAAGGTCAGCCTCGGTCACGGTCTTTCCAACATGCAAACCCGGGCGCGCAACGTAGGCGGCGACCTCGACATCAATTCGGAGCCCGGGGCCGGGACGACCGTGCTGGCCTGGGTGCCCTATCCCGAAAACCCCTCTCCCACCCACGTGGCCACTGAACCCGTTGAATAAATCCCAGTTCTGGTAAAATAACCGCAGCCTGGAACCGGACCGATCCCCACCCGCCCCCGTATGGCGCGCCGGGACGGCCAGGATACCTTTTCGTAGAATGAACGGGGCGCAGTTCTCGCCGCCGGCGAGGCGCTTGCCCCTTGAAACTGGATATGACCGACCACGACGCTGAATCCCTTCACCTGCAAAAAGCCGCCCTGCGCGGCGAACCTTCTTACGTGTGGCGCGCCGGGCAGCAGCGCCGTATGCAAATGATCCTGGATGCCGCCGCAGGGCGCGAGCGGGGCCGCATCCTGGAGAATGGCTGCGGCCTGGGCACCTATCTGCTGCGCCTGGCGCCCAATGCCAGCCAGGCGGTAGGCCTGGACGTCGAGCTGCAGCGCACGGCCCAGGCGCGCCAGCGCGCCGACCAGGTGGTGTGCGGCGTGGGAGAACACCTGCCGTTCTGCCCCCAGTACTTCGACCTGATCCTCAGCAACGAGGTCATCGAACACGTGCAGGACGACCGGGCGGCCGTGGCCGAGATCGTGCGCGCCCTGCGCCCCGGGGGACGCCTGGTGTTGTTCTGCCCCAACCGCGGTTACCCCTTCGAGACCCACGGCATCTACTGGCGGGGGAAGTACATCTTCGGCAACATCCCCCTGGTCAACTACCTGCCGCGTCCCTGGCGCGACCGGCTGGCCCCCCACGTGCGCATCTACACCCCGGGGGACTTGCAGCGTCTGTTCGACGGCCTGCCGGTGAAAATCATCCGGCGCACGGTCATCTTCGGCGCCTACGACAACCTCATCGCCCGCTTTGGCCCCCTGGGCAGGCTGCTGCGGGCGCTCTTGCAGTGGCTGGAAAAGACGCCCCTGCGCTTC
>JAAZNB010000105.1 GCA_012798515.1 Chloroflexota bacterium | reverse complement strand
GGGATCCTGCAGCAGCTGGCCCAGAATGGTGGGCACGATCTGCCACGTGACGCCGTAGCGGTCTTTGACCCAGCCGCAGTCCATGACTTCCCCGCCTTTGGCGAGCTCATCCCACAACCGGTCGACCTCGGCCTGGGTTTCGCAGTTCACAAAAAAGGAAGTGGCCTCGCTGAATTGATATTCCGGGCCGCCGTTCAGGGCTATGAAGTCCTGGCCCGCCAGCCGGAAGGACATGGTCATGACCGTTCCGGGTTCCCCGGGGCCTCCTTCGCCGTAGCGCTCGACGTTCAGAATTTCAGCATGCTCGAAAAGCGAGACATAGAAATTAACCGCCTCTTCGGCCTGGTGGTCGAACCATAAAAATGGGGTAATCGTTTGCATTTGCTCTCCCTTTACCTACCAACACGATACCGTATAGCCTACCGTCAAGGGCGGGCCGCCTGGCCTGCCATAAGCGTGAATGCCTTGCCCCGGGGAATATCGCCGCCGGATTTCCGCCTTTCCCCGGTGGATGCCATACGTTGCGGCGCGTAAAGATAGCATAGCCACCTTTGCTATGCCTGTCAAGAACAAATATTCTATCTATTAAGAGGTCGAAATACGGTCGTCCCGGGGAAACCTAGGCCCTGGCCAGGGACCAGATCATGAATGGGCTGGTGTCGGGATCAAAAGCGCCGCGGTCGTAGTCCCCATATAAGGCCAGGATGGAAAACCCCGCCGCCTGTGCCAGGGATTCGAAGCTGTGCTGGCCGTGCAGGTAGAACTTCAAGGGCACTGTATAGTGGGAGAGGGGAGCGCCCTGGGGGTCAAAGATTTCGTAAATTTGGGCGCCACTGACCAGGTGGGTGGCCGGGTCGTAACGCTCGATGGACGACAGCACCAGGCGCCCGCTGCCGTCGGGCAGGGGGTAACTGCCGCGCGGATGGAGCTGGCCGTCGATGTTTTTAAGGCGCACGGCCGGGTTGTGCAGGGTGCACACCAGGCGCCCGGGGGGGCTGAGGTGCCGGTATACGCCCTGCAAGACTGCGTTCTGGTCGGCGGGGGCGGAGATCTCCGCAAAAGAGTTGAACGGGATCAGGATCAGGTCGTAGCGTGTGGGCAGGTCCAGGTGAGACACGTCCATCTCGATCACCCTGGCCTGCAGGTGCTCGGCGCGCAGTTTTTTGCGCAAGACGAGCAGCATGTCCGGCGAGCTGTCCAGGCAGTCCAGCGGGACCCCGGCGCGCAGCAGGGGGATGGACAACCGTCCGGTGCCGGCCATCAGTTCCAGTACCTGGTGGCTGCCCCGGCATTCTTGCAGGAAGAAGGGCACGTCCAGGTCCGTGGCCGCGTACAGGTCATACCAACCGGCTACTTTAGCATAATCCATGGCGGGCATACGAATTCACTCCTCGAAGGTGTAGACGGACGGCTCGCCGATCTCGACGATGTGGCAATCCGGGTCGTAGAAGCGGAACACGCGCTGTCCCCAGGCCTGCTGTACGATGGGGTGGATCAGGGTGACGTGGTCTTTCACCCGCGCGAACATCTCATCCAGGTCGTCGGTCTCGAAATACAACAGCAGATTGTCTCGCCCCTGGGTCTGGGGGTCGCTGCCGGGCGCTTCACCGAACACGGTGTCGAGAATTTCACGCGCCTGGTGGATGGAGAAATGATCCTCGAAGAGCACAAAGGCCTGGGCGTCTTCGAGAACTTTTAGCCCCAGCACGTCCCGATAGAACTGTGTGGAGACCTGGATATCTTTGACGAAAGGAATCGGGTTGGCAAATCGAATCTTCGCCCCCATAGTTGACCTCCCAGGTGACGGGTATACAAGGTTCGGTGGTTGTGCCTCCTCAGCCAGAGGTGAAAAAAAGCCCGAACTTCTCTCAACTCTACTGAGCAGTCTATAAATTTTTACACAGGCGTTTGAGGCGCAGCGCCTCGTTGAGGTGAATGATCTGGTGGCGGGTGGGTGGCATGAGCAGCAGCCCGGCCAGGCTGAGACTGCCCCAGTATTCCAGCATGCTGCGCGTGGCTTCCACCACGGCGCCGTCGGCCAGCACCTGTTCCAGACGGGACGGGTCGATCTTTTTCTTCAAGTCGGCCGGCCGGATCTGGGCCACGATGTGGCGGGTGCGCTGCCCGACGGCCAGGCGGTAGGCGCGCAGGGCCGGCATGTCCAGCCCGGCGCTGAGGGC
>JAAZNB010000104.1 GCA_012798515.1 Chloroflexota bacterium | reverse complement strand
GCCAGGCAGGCCAGCGCCGGCAGCGCCCTGGTGGTGGAAGACGACGCCGGCTGGCGCTCGATTTTGTTCGAGCTGCTGGTCGACTCGGGCTACCAGGTGCGCCTGTGCACCAGCTTCGGCGAAGCCCTGGGTTGCCTGCGCCGCGAGAAATACCAGCTGGCCGTGGTGGACCTCTCGCTCACCGGCGGGCGGGCCAACGTGGCCCCCGGGACGGGCATGACCCAGTGGGAGCAGTCGGCTTCGGCCGACCAGCTGGAGGGCTACCGCCTGCTGGCCAGCACGCGCGGCAACGGCATCCCCACTATCGTGGTCAGCGGGATGGCTAACCCCAGCGAGATCGAGAAGACCTACCGGGAGCAAGGCATCTTCGCCTTCATGGAGAAGCAGTCCTTCGACCGGCGCTCCTTCCTCAACACGGTGCAGGAAGCGCGGCGTATGTCGCACGCCCGCAGCGAGCTGGATATCCTCACCGACCGCGAGCGCGAGGTGCTGGAGCTGCTGGCGCAGGGCATGACCAACAAAGAGATCGCCGAGATGCTGTTCATCTCCACCAACACGGTCAAACGCCACATCAAGGCCATCTTCGAGAAGCTGGACATCCACACCCGTTCCGCTGCGGCGGCCAAGGCGCTGGTGGCCAGCTCGGGCACGGTGGGCGTAGAGGGCTGAGTCCGTCCGTTTTACCCATTCTCGAGCGCCAGTTCCCTTCCCGCACCGGGTGCGGCGGGCTCTGGCGCGCCGCCGGCCGGGTGATTGGCGGCGATTTCACCTTCCCTTCCCCCCATTTCACGTTAAAATAGAGCCTGGATCGTGTGTGTAGACCTGGGCCGGCCGGCCGGGGGGATCCCCAACGGAGAGGCCGCCGGCCACTGGAAAGTGAATATGGAGGGAAAGATGGAAGAAAATTTTGTTCCCCGGCGGACGGTTACCGGTTTGTTGTTGATCACCATCGGCCTGGCCCTGGCGGCGTTGACCACAACGGCCAGCATGCCCACGGCCCTGTCCGATGCTTCGATGGAAGAGCTGATCAACAGCGCCACCTCGTCCGTCTGGCTGTCGATCCTCGGCTGCCTGTCCCCGATATCCCTGGTGTTGGATGGGGTGGGGTTGTTCTTGATCGCCAGTGAGGCCAAACAGCACAGCCGGCAGCACCAACGCCTGGCCTGGATCGGTGCGATCCTGTTCGTGGTCAGCCTGGTGGTTTCCCTGGGGGTGAGCATCCCACTGGCCTTTACCATGGCCTCGCAAGGCTCGCGCTCGACCGCCCTGCTGATTTCGTGGACCCAGTCGATCACGTCGGTGGCCAGCCTGGCGGGCCTGGTGATGGTGGTCTACCACCTGGCCGGCCGCGGTTTGCGGACCTTGATCCTGGCCGTGGCCGGGCTGCAGGCCGTCACCACCCTGGGGGCTGCGGCGGTGTCGTACTCGCGCCTCGAAGTGGTCTCGATTACCATCATGAACCAGACCCAATACATGTCTCAACCTTACCGCGGCGGGTTGTTCCCGCCCCTGACCATCGCGGCTTTGATCACCAGCTGGCTGCTGGCTGTGCTGATCTTCGAGCTGATGATGCAAGCTCGCCAGCAAGCCCGCCAGGCCGACCTGGACCGGGTGGTGTGAGGGAAGCAATAGACGGCCCGGGCAT
>JAAZNB010000619.1 GCA_012798515.1 Chloroflexota bacterium | reverse complement strand
GGCGGGGCAACCCCGGCCATCGAGGACCTGGCCGGCGAGCGTTACGATTCCTACGGCCAGGCCGGCCAGACCTATACCTATACCGTGGCCCTGGAGGAATCCCGCCCGCTGCTGTGGCTCAACGGCTGGTGTGGGGCCGACGAGGACACCCTGGCAACCGATTTGCAGTCCATCGACTTGCAGTTCACCCTGGCCGGCCAGGCGGTGGATATAGACCGGCTGGGCGTCATCCAGGGCAGCTCGGATAGCTCCGCCTGCCGCGTGTATTACGCCCTGCTCAAGGAGTGGCCGGCCGGCGAGCACCACCTGCAGGTGGACGTGACCTTCCGCCAGCCGGTCAACGATGGCGCCCAAACCTACCCGGCCGGGACGCACACCTACCAGTACACCGTGTACGTCAGTCCCTAGCCGGTTGGCGTTCCCCCGGGGCCGCTCCGGCGGCCGGGTCGTTTTCACCCCCTCCTGCACCTCCCCCATTTTCGAAGAACAAAAATGGGGGAGGGAAATAGCCAGTTTCATTTGGGCACCGTGCTCTGTGGCTTGGGGCAGGCCACCCCACGCCCTGGCCGGGGGGCGAGATAGCGAAATGGGCCGGGGCCGGGGTCGAAAAGCCGATTTTGAGGAAGGCGTGCTAATCCCCATTTCTCCCATTGACAACCACGTAAACCGGCTTACAATCCTTGGTAAGGGTTCGCCGCACACTCACAAGCTTGCAAGGCCCTCTGCAAGGGAGGAAAGGAGCCGTATCCATGCCACAACGTTTTGAACACTGCCGCCTGGTGGGCGGTCGCATCATGTACCTGGGACGGGACGGTTTGTTCGAGAACAAACGTGACCAGAGCTGGGGCGCACCCCAGGCCTGGGATTATCTGGAAAAAGAAGGCTGGGAGCTGGTCTCGGTGGTCACCGACAAGGATGGGCACGAGGCAGCCTATTTCAAGCGTCCATTCAGCGTCCGGCCCTGACGCAGCGCCGGCGCGCTCTTACAATTTAGCTGCGGTTTTGCCTGCCGGCAGGTGATTGGCCTTGTTGGCCGGAGGGCAGGCAATCTTCCGTATGTCCCGCGGGGGATAGGATATGGGTACATGCGTAGAAGTGATTCGTTTGGTAGAATATGATTATTACTTCTCACCGGTCCGGTCTAGACCATGCCCCAGCCGCTGGAGCAGCTTTTTCACCCACCACATCCTGGATCTCATCGAAAAATGGAATGGCTGCCAATAATTTGAACGGAAACCACCTCACCAACACCGGCGTTTCGTACGGCCAGGCGGAGCAATGGGCGCAGCAGGCGGAAGAGGTCATCTTCAGTGACCCGAGCAAGGCTTTCGAGCTGGCCTCGCGGGCCCTGGGCGTCTTTTCGCAGCCGTCCTATACCGGCCCGGCGGTCTTCAGCCTGCTGGGACGCGCCCACCTGACCGTGGGCCGTTTCCATTTCCACCAGGGTGAAAACGACAAGGCCATGGCGGCCTTCTTCGAGGCCATGGCAATGTTCCAGCGCGGCGGCAACGATGTCCAGACCGTGTACTGCCTCAGCCACATTGCCATGAACTACATCTATTCGGGGCTCATCCCCGAGGGCATGGAGGCCTTGTTCTCGGCCTTGAAGCGCGCTGAGGCCATTTGTGAGGAGTCCCTGGTGGCCGAGATCATGAGCCACATCGGCCACACTTACGTCCGCCATCTGAACGACCCGCCCAAGGCGCTGCCCTACCTGGAGAAGAGCCTGGCTTTCTACGAACAAAGGGAAGACCCGCTGCAATTGAGCCGGGTGCTGGACAGCCTGTGCCTGGCCTACCTGGGCATGGGCGACACCACCCACGCCTTGCAGCAAGAGCTGCGCTGTGTGGAGCTCTCTTTGAAGAACAAGGCCTGGATCGACTACAGCGATTACATGGCCACGGCCGGCAAGGTTTACCAGCGCATGGGCGACCTGCGCCAGGCCTGCCGCTGTTACGAACAATCGTTAGAAGTAGCCGAGACCTACGGCTTTCGCAGTGAGGCCTGCCAGGCCCTGTGCCTGCTGGGCGACCTGTACCTGGAACAGGAGAAAGAGGCCAAGGCCCTGGAGCTGTTGCAGCGGGCCCGCGAGGCGGCGGCCGTGCTGGAAAACCCCCTGCTTTCGATCGAAGTACACCGCTCCCTGGTGGCGGCCCACAAACGCGCCGGCCGCTTCGAACTGGCCTTGCAGTGTTTCGAGGCTTACCACCAGTTAAAGGAAAACCTGTTTAGCCGGGAGGCCGACCGGCGCCTGAAGACCCTCCAGGTGCAGCACCAGGTGGAGACGGCGCGCAAAGAGGCCGAGATCTACCAGCTGCACACCCAATCTCTGCAGCGCGAGATCCTGGAGAAAGAGAAAGATCAGGCCCGCCTGGAAGAACTGGCCAACACCGATCCCCTGACCGGGCTGGTCAACCGGCGCTACTTCTTCAAGCTGGCCGAGCAGGTATTCACCGAGGCGCGCCGCGCCCACCAGCCGCTGGCGGTGATCATGATCGACATCGACCACTTCAAGGACGTCAACGACCGCCACGGGCACATCGCCGGGGACCAGGTGTTGTGTCACGTGGCCGAGCGCGCCCGCGCCAACCTGCGCGGCGGCGACGTGCTGGCCCGCTTTGGCGGCGAGGAATTCGTGCTGCTGCTGCCCAACACCGACGTGACCGTGGCGCGCACCATCGCCGAGCGACTGCGCAGCCGGATCCAGGACCAGCCCTTGCTGCTGGGCTACCGTTCCATGCCGCTGACCATCAGCGCCGGCATCGCCGGCTACGAAGGCTACAGCAGCGAACAGACCTTCGAAAAGCTGCTCGACCAGTCTGACCAGGCGCTGTACGAGGCCAAGAACGCCGGCCGCAACCGCGTGGTGATCTACTGGCCGAAAGAATAATCCCCCACATTTACCCCCCATCCGTTCTGGGTAAAGCTCTTATCCCGAATCTACGTCAACGATGGATATCGTCCTGGTCGCCGGCGGCGCGCATGCGCCGGTAATGGCGCTGCGCCTTGGCCTTGTTGCCGCAGGTGCCCATGTCGCACCAACGGCGCGAGCGGTTGCGGCTGGTGTCGTAGAACAACCACCCGCAGCCATCTTCCGCGGCGCACTGGCGCACGCGGTCTGACTCCGGCGAGGTAAGCAGCTCAGCCGCCGACTGGGCCACCGGGCCGAGCATGCCGTCCAGGGCGGCGGATTCCTCCCAGGTCCAGGCGAACCCGTCTGGCAGGGCGCGCAGCTGGTGCCCACCGCAGTAGCGTCCCAGGGCGGCGTTGAGCCGCGCCAGCGCCTCGGGTTGCGCCGGGCGCCCGTGGGCGTGATCCACGAACAGGGCATAGATGGCCTCGCGCAGGGCGCGCGCCGTGTCCAGCGCGGCCTGGGCCTGCGCCGGCTGGGCGGCGGCGCCCTCCAGCAGGCGCCGGGCCTGGCCGGGGGTGCACAACCCGGCTGCCTGGGCCCAGGCGACCAGGTCGGTGTAGTGGTTGAGGTGTTCCTCCGGGGTGGGGGCGGCGTGCATGCTCACCGTGTTGGCAAAGTCCAGGCTGAGGTCGCGCCAGGCGGTGGGGGCGGGCCCGGCAGGGGAGATGGAAAGGGTGCTCACAGGTGTACTCCGGGTGGTCAAAACGTTAACCTTGTAACCGTCTAAACCATATTGACAGGTTAGAAAGAAATGGTTATCATATAACCATCAAACACATTATAGACGGTTGACGAAATCGAGTCAAGCGCGGCAAGCCGTTCTCATCCACGTGATCCCCCGCACTGCCGGCGGGGAGGGAGGTAAGCAAGAATGTTCGATCCACGCGAGTACGATTACAAGGTTATGGTTGCCCGGCGCGATGAATATCTGCGCCAGGCGGAACAAGAACGGCTGCTGCGCCAGGTGCCGGGGAGCGGCGAGGGCGTGCTGCGGACGATGTTGCTGGACCTGGCGCGCTGGATGGTGCGCACCGGCCGGCGCCTGGAGCGGCGTTACAGCTGCCCGGCGACCGCCCGGGGCGAAGCCTGGTCTTGAGGTGGCGATTTTTCCGGGCGGTTTTCGTGATATAATAGCGCCACTGCGGGCGTCGCCAAGTGGTAAGGCATCAGCCTTCCAAGCTGACATTCGCCGGTTCGAATCCGGTCGCCCGCTCTTTTTATTTCCTGCTCCTTTTATTTAATGTAGCTCATCCCTGCTTATTCCCTCTTCCCCTGAAAAGTTGGCGCGTACGGTAGATCTCGCCCGGTGCACGGGCGAGAGGGCGTTTTCGAAATCGGGCGCCTGGGCGCGACCCGGGGACGGTTTTCGCGCCGGGCCATTTTCCCGTTCGTGGACGACAGGCGTGGGTGGGTATGTCGCTCGCGCCGGTCTGCACCGGCGCCCATGCCCGCCTGGCACCGGTATGCCCCGAAGCGTAGAAGAGTACAATATAGACAAAGGAGACCACCCATGCAACCACAGGTTCCAATCGATGTAGCGCTGGCGCCCCGGGAGGCCCGGCGGGGGGAGGGGCAGATCTGCCTGGTGGTGGACGTGCTGCGCGCCAGCTCGATGCTGGTGACCCTCTTCGAACACGGGGCGCAGGTGGTGCTGCCCGCGGCCAGTGTGCCGGCGGCGCGCCGGCTGGCCCGGGATCACGCTTACCTGGTGGGCGGTGAGCGCGGCGCCCTGCGCGTGGCCGGCTTTGATTTCGGCAACTCGCCCACCGGGCTGCACGGGATCGACCTGGCCGGCCGCGGGGCGGTGCTCACCACCAGCAATGGCACGGCCGTGCTGCGCCGCCTGGAGCGAGCGCAGGCCATCCTGATCGCCTGTGTGTTGAACGCCTCGGCTGCCTGCACGGCGGCTTTGCGCCTGGCGGCGGCCTGTTCGACCGGGGTGCAGGTGGTGTGCGCGGGAAAAGGGGGCGCCTTCGTGCTGGACGACGCGGTGTGCGCCGGGTTCCTGGTGAAGACCCTGCTCGCCAAGGCGGCGGGGGAGCAGGCCGACCTGCACCTGTCGGACGCGGCCTACGCCGCCCAGCGGCTGGCGCACAGCTTCGAAGATCTGCTCCAGCCCTTCCGCATCTCGGCCAGCGGGCGCCGCATCGCCGAGACCGGCCAGGAGGCCGACCTGCCGTTCTGTGCCCGGCCGGACGTGAGCGGGCGCGTCCCGGTGCTGCTGCGCAGCGATCCCCTGCGCATCGAGTC
>JAAZNB010000103.1 GCA_012798515.1 Chloroflexota bacterium | reverse complement strand
CTTTTTTTTAGCAGGCCGGGCTTACTCGTCGCCCAGGGCGACGACCATGGCAATGGCGTGGGTACGGGAATGGCTGATGCTCAACGACCAGCGGGTCAGGCCCTGCTCGTCGGCCAGGCGGCGGGCGGCGCCGTGCAGCACCAGCAACGGCTGGCGCTGCGGGCCGCGCTGCACCTCGATCTCCTGCCAGCTCACCGGGCCGATGCCGCAGCCCAGGGCTTTGGCGGCCGCCTCTTTGGCAGCAAAACGACCGGCCAGGCTGGCATCCGACCCGCCGGCGTCGGCCAGCTCCCCGGGGGTAAAGACCCGTTCCAGGAAACGCTGGCGGATGGCGGGATCGATGCCGGCCAGCCGGTCGATCTCAATTAAATCTACCCCACTACGCAGCTCGGTCATGGGCCGGCGGCGGGTTAAGCGCCCGCCGCGTCGCTGCCGGCGCTGACCACAGCCAGGCGCTCGGGGTGCAGGTATTGGCGGGCGCATTCCAGCACCTGCTCAGGCGTCACCGCCTGCACCATGGCCGGGTAGCGGCGGTAATAATCCAGCCCCAGCTGGAAGCGTTCCATGTTGAGCAGGGCGCCGGCCACCCCGTTGTTGGACTCCATAGAAAGCGGCAGGCGGCCGACGAAATTGGCCTGGCTGTCTTGCAGCTCCTCCGCCGAAACCGGCTCGGTGACGAAGCGCCGGAGCTCGGAGAGGATCAGGTCGATGGCGCTCTGCAGGTTGGCCGGGTTGACCCCTGCCGCCACCTCCCAGGAACCGGACGAGATCCAGGCGTTCAGGCTGGTGCTGGCGTGGTAAGCCAGGCCGGCCTGCTCGCGCACCACGTCGCCGATGCGCCCCATCATGCCAAACTGGCCGAGCACGTTATTGCCCAGGGAGAGGGGCAGGTACTCGGGCGAATTGCGCCGCGGGCCCAGGGTGCCGATGAGCAGATCGCTCTGGCTCTTGCCGGGGATGGCGATGTGCTCGCGCACCATGCCCGCCAGGGGCCGCACAGACGGGAAGAGCGCCTCGGCCGGCTCGGCCGGTCCGCTCCAATCGCCCAGGATGCGGTCCACCAGCCCGACCGCGTCGCGGGGATCCACCCCACCCACGACGACCAGCACCATGCGGGCCGGGTGGTAGTGCGCCTGGTGGAAAGCCACCAGGTCCTCGCGCCGGATGGCCTGGATGGTGTTGGAAAAACCGTCCTCCGGCCGCCCGTAGGGATGGTCGGCAAAGAGGATGCGGTCCAGGGCCAGGGAGGCCATGTCAGCCGTATCCTGCTCGCGCACGGCCAGGCTGGCCAGCAGCTGGGCGCGCAGGCGCTCCACCTGCTCGGCCGGGAAAACCGGCCGGCGCAGCGATTCGGACAGCAGCTGCAAGAGCAGGGGCAGGTCCTCGGCCAGGGCCCGCCCGCCGAAATTGGTGTTGTGCACGCTGGCGCCAAAGCCCAGGCTGGCGCCGGCCGATTCCAGGGCCTCGTAGATCTCCTGGAACGTGCGCCCCGCCGTGCCGCGCATCAGCGAATAAGCCGTGAAGTGGGCCAGGCCCAGCTGCTCGGGCGGGTCGAAGACGCTACCGCTCACCAGGTAACCGCTGACGACGACCGAGGCGCTGTTGTCGTTGGCACGGCACAGCACGGTGATGCCGTTGTCCAGCTCCACCCGGGTGACGTCGTCCGGTCCGGGGAGCGAATTCCAAACCGCCGGCTTCAATGCATTCATGATTCCTCTCCATCCATACCGGTAGGCAGATAAGCCCCCACCACACGCCGTTCGGGGCACAGGTACACCTGGGCAATGCGCCGCACGTCGGCCGGCGTGACCTTGCCCAGCTCGGCCACGTAGTTCAAGAACCAGTCGTAACCGGCGAACATCTCGGCGTAACCCAGCCAGAAGGCCTGGTTGGTGATATTTTCACTGCCGTAGGCAAACAAGGCCCGGGCCTGCTTGACCGCCCGGGCAATCTCGGCCTCGCCGACCGGCTCATCCTGCAATCGGCGCACCTGCTCGTCCAGGGCGGCCAGCACGCGCTCGACCGTCTGGTTGGGGTGCACGTGGGCGGTGAGGGAGTAGAGGAAGGGCTGGATGGTGGCCTGCAGGCCGCCGTTGACGTTGATGGCCAGCTCGCGCTCCACCAGGGCCCGGTACAGGCGGCTGGTCTTGTTGGAGATGCCGCCCCCGCCGAACATGTTCAGCCCCGACGGGCCGCTCAGCAGGCTGTCGAGCACAGTAAAGGCGAAGAAATCGGGGTCCGCCGCGGCCGGAGCGCGGTAAGCCACGCGCAGGTAGGTGGTCTCGCCGGGACCGCGCACCTCGACGCGCCGTTCGGCGTCCAGGGGCGACTCTTCGGGCACCATCTCGTGATCCAGGTCGCTGGGCGGGATGGCCCCATAGGCCGCTTCCAGGCGGGCCACCATGGCCGCCGTGTCGAAATCCCCGGCGATGGCCAGCACGGCGTTGTTGGGGGCGTAATAGCGGCGGTAATGGCGATACAGGTCGTCGCGCTGGATGCGGTGCAGGTCCTCCATCTCACCGATGATCTCGAAACGGTAAGGGTGCTGGCGAAAGGCCGTGTTCTGGATGGCTTCGTCCAGGCGGTAGAGGGGCTCGTTTTCGTTGCCCTGGCGCTCCGAGATGATCACGGTGCGCTCCGACTCCACCTCCTCGGGCTCGAAAGTGCTGTGGAGCATGCGGTCCGCCTCCAGGCGGATAGCCAGGTCGATCTTGTCGGCCGGCATGGTCTCGAAATACGCCGTCCAGTCCAGGTAGGTGAAGGCGTTCCACACGCCGCCGTCGCGGGAAATGGCCTTATCCAGCACGCCGGCGGGGAAATTGGGCGTGCCTTTGAACTGCATGTGCTCCACCCAGTGGGAAATACCGGTAGAACCGGGCTGCTCGTTGCGTGAGCCAATGCGATACCACATCCAATGGCTGATCAACGGGGCCGTATGAATTTCTTTAAGGTGCAGCGTCAGCCCATTGGAAAGCTGCATCTTGGTAACAGGTGTAATCATAAAGCCTCAACTTGCATTTAATCTATACGAATGGCTACAGATACAGGTCCACGCCCCCCCGGCAGGGGGACAGCCCGCCCCCGCGGGAACCCGGCGGCTGCGCCTTCGGATAGTCGCTAAGG
Organism: Chloroflexota bacterium; assembly: GCA_012798515.1. Classification (GTDB taxonomy): domain Bacteria; phylum Chloroflexota; class Anaerolineae; order Anaerolineales; family Anaerolineaceae; genus JAAZNB01. The sequence goes on along the minus strand of JAAZNB010000103.1, from coordinate 2,290 downwards.
TACCACCTTCTGGCAGAATTCACTGGGCGCCGGGCCGCACAGGGTCTCTTCCCAGGAATTGGGCAGATGGTTGAGAAGAAGATAATATGGCCGCACGACCTCCTGCAGGCCCACGAAGGGCTGGTGCAGTTCGGTCTGGCTGAGCGGGATGTCTACCGCCACGGTCAGGTCGACCGGGATGGTCTGGTCCACGGGCACCATCAGGCTGAGGTGTACCGGGAGCCGCGTTCCCGCCGGCAGGGTAATGTTGGTCGGGGCGCTGTTGATCGCCAACCCCCCGGTGACCAGCGAGACGCTGGCGCCCTGGATGTAGGTGTCCTCGGTGAGGGTCACCACCGTGTCCGTCTCCAGGGGCAGGTCGAAACGCGCCGGCACCTGGGTGCTGACCGGGATGGTCGTACGAATGTGCGCCTCGTCCATCAGTACGAAATTCCCATACAACCCACCCACCAGCTCTTCCGTCAGGCTGTTCTTCATGGCGAACAACTGGTTCCCCATCACCACCAGGGCCACGATCAGGACCACGTTCACAACCAGTGAAATAAAGCAGGCCACCGTCCAGAACAAGGGGCCGATCTTATCGGCCAGGAAGGACGGGCGACTGGGTTGGGCGTCGGCGGGCCGGGCGGGCCGGGAAGATTGATTTGAACTTGGATTCTGGTTCAAGCTTTCCTCCTACGGAATTTCGCCCATAATACATGGATGAATATAGCATAGACTGGGCAATTTGAAAAATTAATGCGGGTATAATTAATCTGAATCCTCCGGGAAGGAAAGGTATACCTCTCCCTTTTCCCATTCGTTGGCTGGAGTTCACCCGTGTACATATCTGCTGGAGAACGGCCCTGAGTGCACGCTCCGGGAACGTCGGCATATACCAGCAGCGCTATTTATTATTATTTTCTGGATGGAGGTAATTTTGTCCACGTTATCACCTGATACACAACACCTGGTGGCGGTGGTTGGTGCAGGGCCGGCGGGCCTGTTCGCCGCCCGCGAATTAGCCGCCCATGGTGTGCACGTTGTGATGTTCAATCGCGACATTAAACCGGGCGGCCTGGCCGAGTACGGCATCTACCCGGATAAACTGCGCATGAAAGCCGGCCTGCGCGAGCAGTTCTACCAGACCCTGGCCTCGGAGAACATCGAGTATTACGGCAACGTCACCGTGGGGCGCGAGGTCGGCCTCAGCCTGCAAGACCTGCACCAGCTGGGCTTCCAGGCCGTCCTGGTGACGGTGGGCGCCCAGGGCACCAAGTGGCTGGGGCTGCCGGGTGAGAACCTGGCCGGTGTGTACCACGCCAAGGACCTTGTCTATCATTATAACGGCCTGCCCCCCTACAGCCAGCGGACTTTCAAAATTGGCAAGCGCGTGGTGTTGATCGGGGTGGGCAACGTGATGTTGGACATCACCCACTACCTGATCGACGAGCTCAAGGTGGACGAGGTGATCGCCATCGCCCGCCGCGGCCCGGGTGAGATCAAGTTCGACCGCAACGAGCTGGCCACGGTGATCTCCAACCTGGACATGCAGGCCCTGGACGAGGAATTCGAGCGCGTCGCCCCGGTGATGAGTTCCCTGGGTGAGAACCCCTCCCAGCCCAAGGCCTTCATCCTCTCGGCCCTGCCCAAGGCCACCCCCGGCAAGGCCCCCACGCGTTTCCGCCTCAAGTTCCTGCTCTCGCCCACGCGCATTCTGGGCGATTCGCTGGGCCGCGTGATCGGGCTGGAATGCGAGCAGAACACGCTGGTGATGCAGGACGGCGAGATCAAGTCCCAGGGCCTGGGCACCTACGAGGTGCTGGACGTGGACACGGTCATCTTCGCCATCGGTGACAACGTGGACGAAAACATCGGCCTGCCGGTGGAACGTGGCGCCTTCGTCAAAAGCCCTACCCCGCTTTTCCCCATCGAGGGCATCTCTTACGAGCTGTACGACATCCAGGCCCAACATTCCCTGCCGGGTATGTTCGTGGCCGGCTGGTCGCGGCAGGCCAGCCGCGGCCTGGTGGGCGTGGCGCGCAAGGACGGCACCTCCGGCGCCCGGGCCCTGCTGGAGTACCTGCACAGCCTGCCCTCCAGCAACGGCGTGGCCTTGCAGAAAGTGCACGCGCGCATCCAGGCCCTGGCCGGCCCGGTGATCGACAAGGACGACCTGGTGCTGCTGCGCGCCCTGGAGATGGAAAAAGCGGCCGCGTTGGGCCAGGCCGATTTCCGCTACCGCACCAATGAGGATATGCTCGACGCTCTGCAAACGTGGACCCGCGAGAACGGCTCCCAGGGCGCCGAT
>JAAZNB010000102.1 GCA_012798515.1 Chloroflexota bacterium | reverse complement strand
GGAAGGCAGCCTGGAAGTGAGGGACCTGCCGGAGGCCTGGAACGCTCGCATGCAGAGCTACCTGGGCGTCCTGCCGCCTAACGATGCCAAGGGGGTGCTGCAAGATATCCACTGGGCCGGCGGCATGGTCGGTTATTTCCCCACCTACGCCCTGGGTAACCTGATTTCGGTGCAGTTGTGGGAGAAGATCCATCAAGACCTGCCCAACCTGGAAGAACAGATCGAACAGGGGGAATTCAGCCCGTTACGCGAGTGGCTGCGGGAGCACGTCCATCGCCACGGGGCCAAGTTCCAGCCGCAAGAGTTGGTGCTCCAGGTGACCGGCTCGCGGATCGATCCCGAGCCTTACATTCGTTATTTGCAGGCCAAGTTTGGCGAAATTTATGCTTTGTAGTATACATTAATGGTTGGCGAACAATAGGCGGAGCACCGGTAATTCCGGTGTTCTGCTTATTCCCCCGCATTTGGGCGGAGTTGGGGGATGGGAACAATTTACACTTTTGAAACCTGTCTTTCCGTGCCATCCTTTTGACAAATTTATACGGATGGATTGATAATACGGTATGGCCAAAATATTATTTCTGGACGATGATCCATTAACGTTGAAGTTGATGGAAAAGGCAGTCAGCATCTTGAACCATGGCGCCTTGCTTAGCTCTTCTGTAGATGAGGCGTTGCTTATGATTCAAGATGAGCATCCGGACCTGATCATCGTTGACCTGGGCCTGGAAGAAATGAGCGGCCTGTCTTTTATCCGTAAGCTGCAGCGAGATCCCGCAATCCCCCGCGTGCCGGTGGTGATCGTGTCTGCCGGGCAGAGCGATTACGACGAGGAACAGGCGCACAGCGTGGGCGCGGTGCAGTATCTGCGCAAGCCGTTAGGGTTGGACCAATTGATGAACGTGATCAATACCTGGACGTACACGGCCGGCCCCTTGTGAAATTCGGCGTGGTGATCCCTTCTTTTGGGGAAAAGCTGGGCCGTATGGCGGTGATCGACACCGCCCAGCTGGCAGAAAGCCTGGGGTTTGCTTCGGCCTGGTTGAGCGACCACCTGGCCCTCCCCAGGGAGGACGCCGGGCGATACGGGCACATGCTGGAGGCCATGACCACGCTGAGCTACCTGGCCGGCTCGACCCGCCGGCTGCGCCTGGGGATCTCGGCACTGGTGCTGCCTCAGCGTAACCCCTTGGAAGTCGCCAAACAGGTGGCCACGATCGACGTACTGTCGGCCGGGCGTACCCTGCTCGCCGTCGGCGCCGGGTGGAGCCAGGGCGAATTTGAAAACCTGGGCTACGATTTCCGCAGCCGTTTCGACCGCCTGGAAGACGGCATCAAGGTGCTGCGCACGCTGTGGCGCGGGCGGCCGGTGGCTTCATACCAGGGCCAGTATTACCACTTCAAAGACGTTCCCTTCTCCCCGGCGCCGGTGCAGGCAGGCGGCCCGCCGCTGTGGGTGGCCGGGGATACACCTGGGGCGCTGCGCCGGGCCATTTTGCTGGCCGATGGCTGGCACCCACATACTCTGCCGGCGGTGAAGCTGGCCCAGGCCCTGGCATCCCAGCGTGCCCTGCTCGGCCGGCGGCCGTTTACGGTGAGCTATCGTACGCACCTGCGGTTTGGGGATGATCCTTCCCCGGCAGGCTGCCTATGCGGGGGGCCGGCGGATATTCTGGCGGCAGTGCAGGCGTTGCAAGCTGCGGGCGTCAATTACCTGGTGGTGTCCTTCGACGCAGACGGCCAGGTGGAGCGGGAGCGCGCCATGCGCACTTTTGCCCAGGAAATCCTGCCGGCGT
>JAAZNB010000618.1 GCA_012798515.1 Chloroflexota bacterium | reverse complement strand
GCAGATGGCGCGCATGATCTCGATCCCGGCCTGCAGTGTGCTGCCCTGCGGATCATAATCCGGGTCGTACGAGGCCACCCCTGCCCCACGCAGCTCGAAGCGCCGGCGCAGCAGGCCGGCCAGTTCCTGGACCTCTGCCATTTTCAGGCCCCCGTATCTGGACAACTGGTTGGCCGGCCATTGGGCCGCGTCCAGCACGTCCAGGTCGATGTGCAGGTACACCTGGCTCACCACCTGGCGCAGGTCCTCCAGGGCCGGCGCCAGGGCGTCGACCAGTCCCCCGGCGCGGAGGACGGTTGCCGGAATAACCCGTACGCCGGCGGCCTGCATCAGCCCGGCCTCAGCGGTCTCGATGTCGCTGCTTCCCACGTGCACAATGTGCGCCCCGGGCAAGGGCCGGAAGTGCGGGATGCTCCCGGCCACCGTGCGCCAGCACAGCCCGGCGGCGATGGCCAGTCCCATACCGTCCAGGAAACCGCTGACGGTCGTCTCGGGGGTGTTGAAGTCGCCATGTGCGTCGAGCCACACCAGGCCGGTGTGCTCGCCGGCGGCGCCCGCCAGCCCACCCAGGGCCGCGCCGCAGTTACCCGACAGCACCAGCGGAAATTCGCCCGCCTGGACGGCCGGGAACACCTCCCCGGCCAGGCTGCGGTACAGGTCGAAGGCAGTCTGGATCTCGGTGAGGGCCGGGTCGGAGACTTCGATCCGGCTGGTGCGCACCTGGCAGCCGGTGGCGCGCAGGGCGTCTTCCAGCCCGTGGGCCAGGAAGTGCCCCGGGCCGCGGCCGGCGCGCCAGTCGCGGCGGCCGGAATCGTAGGGAAGCTGGTAGAGGTGAATGGTGTCCATGCGGTTAATTTTACTCCCCCTCGATGGGGCGTGTCAGGACACGAAAGGGGCCAGTAAGGCGCCGGCCAGGCGCGCCAGGGTGGTTTTGACCCGCCCGGACTGCTGGGGAATGTAATAGTCGCGCCGGGGATCGATCCAACCGCGGCTGCGCCAGTATTGCAGATCGACCGAATCGTCCTGGTGCCCGGCCCAGGCCATCTGCTGGATCTTGAAGGTCATCAAAGAACGGAAACTTGGCCGGGCGTAACGGCGTTCGCGGATGGCCGTGAACAGCTGGCGGGCGATCTTCTCCGCCTGGGCGTCGAAACGAGACTGGATCTCGGCCGTGTCCATTCGCGCCCCGGTCTTGAAACCGGCCCGCCCGATGATGTGGTACCCCCACACGCTCAGGGCCAGGGTCAGCGTGTCCAGGGTGTGGCGGGTGGGCGAGCCGCCCACGGTAGCCACCAGGTAGGCACAGCGGCCGGCGAACTCCGGGCGGTGGCACACGTGGGCCAGGCGGTCGATCCAGTTCTTGGTCAGGCCACTGACGTCGTCGACGTAGACCGGGGTGGCCGCCACCAGCCCATCGGCGGCCAGCATGCTGGCTTTGATGCCGGCCAGGTCATCGCTCAGGGGGCAGTGCTCCTCGCCGCGGTCGAAACAGATGCGGCAGCCGCGGCACATGTCCAGGTGGGCCTTGCCCAGGGAGATGCGTTCAATTTCCAGCCCGGCGCCGGCCTCGGCGGCCAGGCGCTGGAGGTGGCCCTGGATCAGGTTGCACACCCGCTCGGTGTTGCCGTTCGTACGGCCGCTGCCGGTAATAAACACTATTCTCATTTCAGCCTTCCTTTACTGCTGGCCGGTGGTCTTTTGGATGGCATGGCGGGCAAAATCCGCCACCTGGAGGGGATCCAGATAGGGCCGCCCCTGCTCGTCGACCTGCGAACAGGTGCCCAGGTAGAGCGTCATCAACATGCTGCCCGTGGCCATGGGATTGACGTCTCGAAACAGGCCCTGTTCCTGGCCGGCGGAGATAATCTCCCTGGCCACCAGTTCGAACATGGGCAGGTAGATCTGCGCCAGGCGCTGGCGGAAGGCCAGGTCGGCGCTGTACAGCGTGGTGATCAGCACCCGGGCCTCGTCCGGGTGGCCTGCGACGTAGTCGAAGCCGGAGACGAAGAACTGTTCCAGGCGTTGCAGCGGGCCGGCGGCGGCGCGCACGCGCCCGGCGATGAATTCGCCGTGGGCCTGCCCAACGTCATCCAGCACGGCCAGCATCAGCTCCTGTTTGCTGGCGAAATAGTTGTAAACGGTGCCTTTGGCGTAGCCGGCGGTCTCGGAGATGTGGTTGATGTTGGCGTTTTCGTATCCCTGGCGGGCGAACACCTGCACGGCGGCCGCCAGCAGGCGGCTGCGCGTCTCCTGCAAGATGAGTTGGCGTTGTTCCTGGGAGTAGCGGGGCATGGCATCTCCTGATATAATATGGGTGACTGGTCACCCATATTATCCATCAATTCCCCGGCTGTGTCAAGAGGGCAATTGCCGCTCTTTTGGCCTGATTTTTCGCGGTACACTATGTTCATGCCACCCGACAGCGAATTGAGCGGGCGCGAGCGGGAAGTAGCCGCCCTGCTCCTCCAGGGAAAAAGCAACAAGCAGATCGCCTTCGACCTGGGCGTATCGGTGCGTACCGTGGAATACCACCTGAGCCGCATCTACGCCAAATTGGGCGTTTCCTCGCGCGCCGCCGCCGTTCTAAAGCTCAACGCACCCCCCTTGCGGGAATCCCCAGGCCAACCCGGTGGCGTTTTGCGGGAATCCACAGTTGATCCCGGGCTGCCGCCGCCGCACAATGGCGGCAGTACCGCATTCCCCTGGAGGTTCCCGATGAAAAGATGGTGGTTGTGGCTGTTGGTCCTGGTGTTACTGGCGATTTTATGTGTGTGTTTGCTGCTGCCCGTGGCGCGTTACCGGGCGCCCATCTTCTCCGGGCCGGCAGCCACCGTGACGGAGGCGGTCCAGGCAGCGCCGCCCGTACCCATCGCCACGGTATTGGCCAGCGCCACGCCTGCCCCGCGCACCGATCTGCGGCAAGAGATCCAGGCCCTGGCGGCTGAGTACGACCAGGCCGTGCAGGCCGAACGCCGCTCCGCACCGGTGCAGACCGGGCGTGATCCGCACAGCGGAGAAGAGACTTTCCTGTTCCAGGGGGAAGCGCTGGAACGGATCTTGAAGCTGTACGACCGCTTCGGCCAGCAGCTGCACGACCTCAATGAAGAATACCTGGCGCTGTACCGGGCCGAAGCTGCCCCCACGCCCTTCCCGACCCGGCCTTCTGCCGCCCAGAACGAAGCTTATTCCCGCCAGCTCGAAGCCGGTTACCAGTCCCTGCTGGAGCAGGAGCTGGAAGAAGGCGACACGCTGCTGGTGTACGACCCGGCCGAAGGCCAGTACGTGCCCATGTTGGTTGGGGATTCCTACGCCCGCCTGGAGCTCTACGCCCGGGCATTGGGCGTCTTGCAGCAGGCCCCCCTGGCCGCCCAGGTGGATCCTGCGGCAGACGTGGCCGCCATCCGCCAGGCCCTGGGCGACCCGGACTTGCAGCTGCTCTTTCAGGACATCCGTCCCCTGGCCAACGCGCCTGCTTTCCAGGCCGCAGTCTACACCGGCCCGGACGGCGGGCAGTACTGGGTCGAGGTGAGCAGCGGCCGCCTGGTCGAGATGGAAATGAATTCGCACCTGGAGGTGCCGGCCTTCGAAGCCCAGGACGTGGAGCAGCTGCGCGCCATCGCCGCCCAGTTCGTCCAGGCCAACGCCCTGCGTCTGGAGGAGCTGCAAGGCCAGCTGGCTTACGAGGAAAGCGGTAAGGGCAGCATTTATTTCTTCCGCTGGGACCTGCGTGGCCTGGATTGGAGCGGTACGGAGTGGGAAATGATGCCGCCCCTGCTGCAAGTCGGCGTGCGCGCCGATGGCCAGGTGGTGGCTTATCTCAACACCCTGGACCTGTACGACCCGGAGGCGAAGTAAGGTTGTATTCCTGGTGCAGGCGTCCTGGCCGCGGGGTAAGGTGCCGGAGCGCCAGGGGGTAATCCCTTTTTTTTGCAGGTCGGGCTTCCACGCCCGACCGAACATTTCTCTTCCTGGTGC
>JAAZNB010000617.1 GCA_012798515.1 Chloroflexota bacterium | reverse complement strand
CCAGCGCCCGCCTTCGCCTGCGCCGCCAAACAGCCCGGCCGTGACCGGCAGGGAATAGGTTGCAATTGCAGCCACCAGCACCAATGCCATGGCGCGCGAGTAGGTCTTCTTGGGTTCTACAATTTCGTCGCCGGCCACGGTGGGCAATTCCCAGCCCATGTAATTCCACATGACCACAAACAGGCCCGTCGATAGGGCGCCAAACAGCGTTTCCCCTTCTGGCATGAAGGTCAGGGAGGGCGTCACTCCGCTTTGGACCCATTGCACGATACCCAGGATGGAGAGGATCACCAGGGGTGTGATCATAAACAGCCCCAGCCAGTTGGTAAACAGGCCCGAGAGCCGCGCCCCGCGGATCTGCAAGGCGCTGATGGCCCAGATGATCAGCGCCGAGACCACCCAGCGCAAAAAATCACCCGAAAAGTCGATGCCGAAGAGATGCGCGCCCACATCCAGGGCAGGGATGAAGTAAGACAGGTAATAAGCAGCCCAAATAGGATAAATGGCCACGTCCAACCACGACACCACCCAATTATTCCACCCGGCCATAAAGCCGGCAAAGGGCCCAAAAGCCTTTTTCACCCAGTGGTAATAGCCCCCTTCCGCCGGCATCAGGCTGGTCAGTTCACGCACCATCAGCACGTTGGGCAGGCTGAAGACCAGCGGCGTCAGGGCAATCAACAACAGCGCCAGCCCCGGGCCCGAATACCCGATCAGCGGTTCGATGCCAAAGGCGCCGCCGCAAACGGTAAAATAAATTAATCCAAATAGGGGTAATAAAGTCAGCTCGCGTTTGAGCTTTTTGGTTTCGGCCTGGATCGATAGGCCCCTGGAATCTGTAGTCATCAAACACCTCCATGGGTCAACTAAATTCAGGCCAGGCCGGTTCTTTGGCGTTTATCCCGGCCTGGCATGCCTCTCTACACATCGCAAAACTAATTATGTCTCGCGAATGCCATACGGGAAACCAAAACCGGCCATCCGATCCATGAACGGCTGGGGATCGAATGCCTCAGGGCCATACAGCCCTTTACCCTGCCAGATTCCCTCGGCGATCAGTTCGAAACCGATGACTGCGTTGAAACCGGTCTGGGCCACCACCGCCTGGCAGCCAAATTTTTCCATGCAGTCCTGGTTATCCGCCACCTGGTAGATGTACACCTGGCGCTCTTTGCCGTCCTTCTTCCCTTTCACCCAGGTGCCGGCACAGGTCTTGCCGAACATGCGGTCGCCCAGGTGAGCCGGGTCCGGCAGGCAGGCAGCCACCACGTCACGCGGCGCCACCCGCACACCTTTGACCTCAATCGGCTCTTTGTTATCCAGGCCCAGCATTTTCAACGTCTTGAGCACGCCGATGAAATCGTCACCCAGGCCGTATTTGAAAGTCACCCGTTTGGTCTTCACCCAGCGCGGCACCAACAGCACTTCTTCGTGCTCGACGTTGACGCATTCGACCTTGCCGATGCCCTCCGGAAATTCAAAGATCTCTGGCTCCGAAAATGGCTCTGTAGTATACCATCCATTGGCCTCATCCCAGATCACCGGGGGATTGAGGCACTCCTCGATGGTCGTCCAGATGGAAAAATTGGGGGCAAAAGTGTAGCCGCGCACTTCCAGGTTGGCCCCGTCTCGGATGCCGATCTCCTCGATCTCGTCGAACAGGTGGTCCTGGGCGTAACGGGCAAACACGTCGGCCATGCCCGGCTCGACCCCCAGGCCGAGCACCGCCAGCAGCCCTTTCTCCTCCCACGCCCTGGCCTGTTTGAATTGTAAATCGCCCAACTTCAACCCGGGCCGGTGAAACGGGTCTACTGCGTGCGGCTCAGACAGAGACATGGCCATGTCCATGTAGGTGCAGCCCGCCTGGAAGGCAGCGTTGAATATGGGCATGTTATACTGCGGGTCACAGGCATTCATGATCAAATCCACGCCATGTTTGCGCGCCAGGGCTTCCACCATTTCCTGTTTAGACGCATCCACCCACTCGGTCAGGTAACAATCCGGGTCGTCCAACCTGGCGCAGACCTCCTCCGCCCGCGCCTGGTTGTAATCTGCCAGGACCATCTTCTCCAGCCATGGGCGATGCTGTGAAATCACCGCAATGGCTTCACCGACGCCCCCTACCCCAACCAGAAGTATCTTCATCGTTTTCTCTCCTCAGGCGCACTGCTTGATAAGCTCTTTGTCAATCTCTGTACCACCCCAAGATCGTAAAAGATCAACACACGACCTCAATCCAAAGATTGGTTGACTTCCTTAAGCGTATCTTCTAACCGGTTCAATACCTCGTCCAGCTCCTCATACTGGATGACCAGCGGAGGCTCGATGCGTACGGTATTGGCGCTGATCAAGGTGCCGGCCACCAACACGCCACGCTTGAACAACCCCGAAGACACCCGGTAACCCACGTGGCCGTCGTGGAAATGCATCCCCAGGAGCAAGCCTTTCCCGGTGATGCCTTTGAAGATATCGGGGTACCGGCCGGCCAGCTCCTCCAGCCGGGGCTTGAGGTAATCCCCCTTCTGGGCGGCCACTTCCCACAGGCGTTCCCGCAGCGTGACGTGGATGGCAGCGATGGCCGCCGAACAGGCCAGCGCCCCGCCGCCCGTGGTGGTGGTATGGATGAACGGGTTGGGATACATCATCACCTGCCAGATCTCGGGCGTCGAGCAGAAAGCCGAGATGGGCATCACACCGCCGCCCAAAGACTTGGCCATGGTCAGGATATCGGGTTGGACGTCCCAATGGTCCACGCCCCATAACTTGCCGGTGCGCCCCAGGCCGGTCTGCACTTCGTCGGCGATCAGCAAGGCGCCATACTGGCGGGTAGCCTGGCGAATCCGCGGCCAGAAATCATCCGGAGGGACGATGGCCCCGGCTTCTCCCTGGATGGGCTCCATGATCACCCCGGCGACGCCCACGCCGGTCTTGTGGCAGATCTCCAGCTGGCGCTCCACGGCGCCGGCGTCGCCAAACGGCACGTGGTAGACCGGCCCGCCGTACAAAACGCCCGGCGGCTCACGGTAGTCGGCTTTCCCCATCATGCTCAATGAGCCCATCGTCTTGCCGTGAAAAGCATTGACCGAGGTGATAAAGGCGCTTTTATGGGTGTACATCTTGGCCAGTTTGATGGCGCCTTCGTTAGCTTCCGTGCCCGAGGCGGCGAAGAAGCTGTACTGGATATCGCCTGGCGTAATCAGGGCCAATAGCCGGGCCAGCACACCGCGCAGCGGATCGATCAGCTCTTGTGAGGGCATCGGGCTGCGCCCAAGCTGGGCCTTCACCGCAGCCACCACCTCCGGGTGCCCCCAGCCCAGGTCGAGCATGCCATATCCGCCCAGGCAGTCGATGAACGTACGCCCGAGCACATCGCGGAACTGCGCCCCGCACCCGCTCCATTCGGTCATGGCCCAATCACCGGCCTCGGTCACCGATTTACGATAATTCAGCCAGCCTTGATTAAAATGTTCGCCAAAGTTGTGCAGCGATTCTTCGATCACCCACTTTCCCGTGTCTTCGGCCAGTTCATCGGCGTGGATGATATCCAACCAGCGGTCGGAGTAAGCCTGCGCGTCCTGTAAAGACTTTTCCATTTCCTTTAGACCTCATCGAAAGAGATACAACCATTTCCCTACCGTCACGCTCACCCGTGTGGCGGCATTCATTCACCGGACATCGAGACAAAACCTGCCTGATGAGATTAAGGCCAGCCCCAATCTGGCTCAACGTTAAATAATCCCACAGCTATCCAAAAGCAGACCTGCAACCCAACCTGCGGATAGGTACAAAGGAACACAGCTCAGCGACGAACGAGATACAGCCAGAAGATGGTGGACAGGTAGGGGCTGAGTTGTGTTATGTAGAAACGCCGGCAACCGGCTGCGCCGATGATTCTTTATGGATACCGGTGGAGGTTCACTACGATGGAAAGCTTAATCTTGATCCTTCTTGAAAACCGAATATGGGATGTGCCATTTGCTATCGTCTTTGATGATCAGGGGGACAATCGAGGTCGTCGTCCGGCGCACCGAGGGGATATTCCCCAGATTATCGGTTACAAACTGGTACAGCTCGGTGTTGCTGCGAGCCGCAATTTGCACGCTGATGTCGCGTTCGCCGGTGGCACAGGCCACGTAGGTGATCAGATCGAACTCGGCCAGCCGGCGAGCAACCTCCAGCACGCGGCCGGGTTCCACCTCGATAAAGACGTCGGCGATGACCGGGAACCCGATCTTGGTCGGGTCCACCACGGCACTGACCGAGATCACCCCTTTCTCGATCAGCTGCTGGATGCGGTAGCGCACGGTCCTTTCCGTCACGTCCCCAATGGTGCGGGCAATGTCAGCCGAAGACATGCGGCCATCCTCGATCAGCAGGTCAACGATCTTCTTGTCCAGTTCATCAATAGGCAGATCCATGTAGCACCTTATCCCAATAGTATAGTCGTTTTTTGGCGAAAATCAACACACTAATTGCTTTTAGTTTCCGAATAATACATCTTTAACAAAAAGCTCGATTAAAACGCCGCAGACAGCCTGGCGCACTTGTATGGGCAGCACGATAGAATTCTGTTAAACGAACCATTGAAACCTTACCCTTTTCGTACCGCCCCGCTCACAGGGCAAATTGTGTTTAACCCTCGGGCCTGTTTCCGCAAATGCTGCCGGGGACATTCCCGGCATTTGCCCTTCAGCGTGCCCCGGGCCACCGGCCGCGCCGGCAGCGGAAACGCCGCGGCCGGTGAACCTATTTTAACCTACCCGGTAGAAAAATACCTTTCCGGAACAGCCGGCTGTCGGGCCGGGATCTTAAATCAAAAAGCCGCATCCGAAAATGCGGCTTTTTGATCCCTTTCCGGCGAAAGCGGAAATCAGCACAACTCGATGTTCACGTCTTTGTTGTACTGGTCCAAGACTTCTGCAATACGTTCGATCAGATAGCGGCGGATAGAAATGTTCTTCGGCAAGAGTGGATTCTGGTAAAACGGGTTGATCGACTGTCCCACCAGGAAATGGATCGCATCGGCGGCCAGCATCTCGCGCGTCAACAGATAAGCGCCGTTGTTATCCAGCTGGAGTTTATCCAGCGACCCCTCGCTCTGCTGGAGCAGGTCCAGGGTAGCCGCCAGGGTCAGGATGCCCTCGGTCACCAGGTCGATCCCCGGCAGCCGTCCAATCGCGGGGATATCCGGGCGCATGGTGCTCAGCTCAGTCTCCACCTTGGCCTTCAGAAAACCGGCCACGATGTTAGCCGTCGTCCCGCCGCAGATGGCTTTACGCCCGTTGAAGTCGAGCAATTTATCCACATAGATATAATCGTGCCCATCATCGATGGGCGGGCCGCTCAAGATCATCAAGGAATTGCGCTTGCGCGCCAGGACACCCACAAAAGTGGCGTCGTCCCCGGGAGAAAAATGGTAAAGTTGGTTGGTTACGCTAACCACGCTGTTGACCACACTGTGCGCGGCAAAGACTTTGCGACGAAATACTTCCTGTTCCATGTACTTGGCAACGTTCTCCCATCCCCAGCCAAAATTCATCGTCGTCCCCAGGCCGGCGTACAAGATGCCATCGCTGACCAGGCCAATAAAATCGTTCAGTTCAAAACTACCGTCGGCAAAGAAGAGTTTTTTGCCCAGGATTTTATTCACGCGCATATTCAGGCGCCGGATCGAGCCGTTTTTTAAATAGAACGGCTCGGGGTTGTCAAAATTGACCAGCCGAAACTGGTTGTCTTTGTGATCGATGGTGAGAATGGTAAACGTGGCGTAGGCAATGCGGCGTTCTTGATCCACCGGCAAGGTCCGGATGACCGTGGAGAGCACCTCGCGCAGGTCGGTGTCTTCGCGCACCATGGTGGCGATGATGTCCGTGGTCAGGGTGGCCAGGATGCTGGCCTTTACCCCGCTGCTCAAGCCATCCGAAAGCACGATGGTCGTCTTGTCCGGGGTCTTGATGATGCGCACCTGGTCACCGCACAGCTCTTCACCCGCTTTATTCAGGCTGCGATGGTAGATATCGATGAAATTCTCCACCTCAGCCTTGTTCCTTTTCTACCATTTCCAGCAGTTTCAGCAAGCTCACCTTGGTCTGGGCCGTCGTCTCCCCCAGGAGGCCGGCGATCTTCTGCGCCACGCTCATCTGCTTATCCACCACGGCGTGGACTTTCAAAATGGTCTCGCGTTTCAGGGTGAGCATCTCGTTACGCTGGCGCCATTCACGCGTCAAATCCACCATGATACAGGCAATCACGCCTTCTTCTTGCAGGGGGAAGATCACCTTGCGCACGTAAAGGTCATATTCCGGATATTCACGTTCGATCCCGGCCAGGGCTTCACCGGTCTCCCAAACTTGCAGGAAGTGCGCCGTGTCTTTCAGTAAATCTTCGGCGCTGCTGCCGATCAGGTCCTCTGCATTGGCATGGAACATACGGCAAAAAGCAGGGTTCACGACCTGAATCATCATTTGTGGATTGACTACCACCAACCCATTCGGATCATAATCCCAAAGCAGCTCCCAAAGACTTTTCACTATTGTTTTACTCCTTCCAACAGCGGCAGTACTTCGTGCAAGAATTTCTTGCGCACGTTGCGAGAATTCACGTCGGTGATAAATACGTCGCCCAGTTTGAGCACAATGGCTCGAGAACAGGCGCCCAGGCAGAAAGCGCCTTTTAATTCCAACCGGTCTTGGAGGTCATGTTCGGCAATCAATTGCTGAAGAACGGGTAAGACATTGAATACACCCGTTTGATGACAGGCAGACCCCATACATATATGCAGCGTCTCTTTTGCTCCCATTTCTTTACCCATCAGAGTATTCCTTGCTATTATAACCGTTGGAAAGGCGAAAGGATGCACAGGGGCACATGTCCAATAAAAGTTACCGGCGGCCCTGGCATCTCTCAGGGCCGCCGGCAGGAATTGTTTCAAGCGTGTACTGCTACAGCCGTGGCGGCTAAAGAGCCGGCTTCCTCATTCTTTTTATTACTGGCAAGCTTTTCCAGGTATTCGTTCTTGAAGTAACGCAGGGAACTGATCACCGGGTTCGGCGCTGCTTTCCCCAGGCCGCACAGGCTGGTGGACTGCATCATCGTGCAAAGGCCCTCCAGGGTCCCCAGGTCGGCCTCGGTGGCCCTGCCTTCCTGGAATTTGGTCAGCAGGTTGTAGATCTGTACCGTACCGACACGGCAGGGAATACATTTGCCGCACGACTCGTCCATGCTGAATTCCATGAAGAATTTGGCCATGTCGATCATGTTGGAGGTATCGTCGATCACGATCATACCTCCCGAGCCCATGATCGATCCCAGGCGGGTCAGGTTCTCGTAATCTACCGGGGTATCCAGGCATTCTTCCGGGATACACCCACCCGACGGGCCGCCGGTCTGTACGGCTTTGAACTTATGCCCGTTGGGCACGCCGCCGCCGATATCGTAAATAATCTCCCGCAGGGTAATCCCCATGGGCACCTCGATTAACCCGGTGTTGGCAATCTTACCGGTGATGGCGAACACTTTGGTGCCCTTGCTCTTTTCGGTGCCGATGGTAGCAAACCAATCGCCGCCGTTGCGGATGATCTGCGTGACGTTGGCGTACGTTTCTACGTTGTTGATCAAAGTAGGTTTGCCGTCCAGGCCTGACTGCGCCGGATAAGGCGGGCGCACCCGGGGAGTGCCGCGGTCGCCTTCGATCGAGTTCAGCAAAGCCGTCTCCTCGCCGCACACGAAGGCTCCGGCGCCCAGGCGCAGGTCCAGGGTCAAGGAGAAGCCGGTGCCGGCAATATTCTCACCCAACAGGCCGTTGCGCTCCGCCTGGCGAATGGCAGCCCGCAGGCGCTTGACCGCCAGGGGATATTCGGCGCGGATGTAGATGTACCCCTGGCTGGCGCCCACTGCATAGGCAGCAATGGCCATCCCTTCCAGTACGGCGTGAGGATCGCTTTCCAGGATGGAGCGGTCCATAAACGCGCCCGGGTCGCCTTCATCAGCATTGCAGACGATGTACTTGAGCTCGTTGGTCTCGTTGCGCACGGCCTGCCACTTGATAGCTGTGGGAAAACCGGCGCCGCCGCGGCCGCGCAGCCCACTCTTTTTGATTTCGTCGATCACCGCCTGGGGCGACATGCTGGTGATGACCTTCATCAGGCTGGTGTAACCGCCCACCCCAATGTAATCTTCGATCTTTTCCGGGTTGATCGTGCCGGAGTGCTTGAGGGTGACCTTGACCTGGCGGGTAAAGAAGGGCGCATCGGTATCGATCTTCAAACGCTCGACCGGCTCGCTACCCAGGTGATCCAGGATCACGCCGGCGTCATCAGCGGTCACCATCTTGTACAGCACGCCATCGGGCTTGATCGAAACGACCGGGCCGGCGGCGCACAGCCCCATGCAACCCACCTGCTTCACCAGGATTTTATCCTGCAAACTGCGTAACTTGACTTCTTTCTCCAGCGCAGCCAACACCAGCTGGCTGTCGGAAGAAACACACCCGGTACTGCCACACACATAGATCACGTGCTCGTAACGAGCCAGCTCTTCCTGCTGTTTCAGGGCAATTTCTTTCAGGGACGTCTCACTGGTTAGCATGGTTAAGCCACTCCTCAATCTTTGCTTGCATATCTTCGACGCCCAGCTTGCCCACAATTTGCCCGTCCAGGATCATTACCGGCGCCAGGCCGCAGGCGCCCACACAACGCGCCGTCATAAAGGAAAGTTTGTTGTCAGACGTGGTCTGGTTGGGGTCGAGATTATGTTTTTGCTTCATGTACTCGACCATTTTATCGTTGCCCTTCACGTAACAGGCCGTGCCCGTGCACAGGATCAGGGTATGCTCCCCGGTCGGCTTGCAGGTAAAGCCATGGTAAAAGGTAACCACCCCAAACACCTTGGAAACGGGCACGCGTAGCTGCTGAGCGACGTAGCGCATGGCATCCATGTCAATGTAGCCAAAACTATCCTGGATGACGTGCAGCGTTTCGATCAGTGCCTTGGGTGAATAATTGTGCTTCTTCATGGTCAGGTTCACCAGTTTCCAGCGGCGATCTTGCAGGTCGATGGCCGGTTTCTGCTGGTCACACGCACATTCAATCACTTCATTCTTTGGGTTATCAGTAACGACGGTCATAGCATTTGCCTCAGATAATGGTTCAAATAATTTCTCAAGCCAGGAACCGGTTGACGAGCAGCCGGAACAGGTCTGTTTCAGTAATAATGCCGCACAGGTCCTGGTCTGCGTTTACCACAGGCAGGGAATGAATTTTATTTTCCAGCATCAGCCGAGCGGCTTCGGTAATGGCCGCATCCTCGGCAATCGTAATCGGCTGGCTGGTCATAATGAAGCTGATCGGGGTGCCCAGGACTTTGTCGGTGACCTCAAAGCGACCCTGGGTGACCACCACGGAGGGCGCCGCGGTCAGCAGGTCGGTGCGGGTCACGATTCCCATCAGCAGTTCATTCTTCACCACAGGCAAGGAACGGATGCGCTTGACCGCCATCAGGCGATGCGCCTCCAACAGGGTAGTAAAGGGATCTACCGTTACCACGTCGGGGGTCATGTAATCCAGGACCTGGATGCCCTCCTCCAGACCGGGAACCTCGTCCATGACCACACGGAAAAGGTCGGACGAAGTCAAGATCCCAGACAGGTGGGCTTCGCCATCCAGGACGGGCAGCGCGGTGATTTTATTCTCCAGCATCATTTGAGAAGCCTTAGCAACGTGAGCCTCAGGTTTCGTCGTCAGCACCCCACTGGTCATGATCTTCTCCAGCGTGAGGTTGCCCACCATACGATACTGGTCCCAGGTATTGCGGATCACCGGGGTTACGTCGGCGCGCAGCAGATCGCGTTTCGTCACGATCCCAACCAACTGTTCGTTATCCACAACCGGTAATGCGCGGATATGGGTCCGGTTCATGACCCGCAATGCATCGTGAAGTCGCATATGAGGATCGCCCAGGACCACCTCTTTGGTCATCCATTGACCAACCAACTTCTTATTCATAGGTTTCCTCCGGTGAATGATTACAGCATTACTATACGCCGTTCCCCAGGCGCTTTCATCCCCAGACACATTAAACACGGACCTTAAAATAGTTGATCTATGGGACAGCCCCCTCAACTATTTTGACGAGAAAATATGTTCTATTTTAGAATGAATCCCCAACCAGGATGTGGAATGAGATGGCCTGGCTCGCCCCCTGTTGGCCCACCTTGCCGGTTTACCCGCCGTCGCCGGGCTGTGAATCGTAGCCGATGGTGATGTATCCGGCGCGGATGGCGTACAATGCGGCCTGTGTACGGCTGTCCAGCTGGAGCTTGGACAGGATGCGGCTGACGTGAGAATGCACCGTCGCCCGGCTGACCACCATCTTCTCCGAGATCTCCTGGTTGCTCAACCCCTGGGCGATGTAGGTCAGCACTTCCTTCTCGCGCTCGGTCAACGGCTCGGGTTCGGGCTGCTGGGCGCGGCTGTGGGTCAGCTCAGACAACAGCTTACGCGCCACAGCCGGATGCAGCGAGGATTCACCGCGTTTGACCTGGTGGATGGCCCGGATCAAATCGTCCGGGTCGGAATCTTTCAATAAGTATCCGGCCGCCCCGGCATTAATGGCGGCGAACACCTTGTCGTCACTGGAAAAACTGGTCAGTACCAGAATACGCGCTCCCGGATCCTGCTGGATGATCTCCCGGATGGCCTGTACGCCGTCCATCACTGGCATCACCAGGTCCATCAGGACCACGTCTGGCTTGAGCTGGGCGTACTGGCGGACTGCTTCCTCGCCATTGGTGCCCTCCCCAACCACGCTTAGATCGGCCTCGGTTTCCAGCATGGCGCGCATGCCTTTCCTTACCACGGGATGGTCATCGACCAACAAGAGCTTAATGTTGTCCATAAGGCGCCTCTACCCTGATCATCGTGCCGCCCCCCGGACGGCTTTGAATGGAAAATTCCGCCTGGATGGCGTGTGCGCGTTCCTGCATACTCTTCAGCCCCAGCCCCCCGGCGGTGATGTCTAGCTGATCAAACCCACGCCCGTCGTCGGCAATCTCCAGGACCACGACAGCATCCCTGTGTTCCAGGCCGATGCGTACGTGTTTTGCCCCGGAATGCTTGACCACGTTGTTGAGCGCTTCCTGGGCGATCCGGTACAGGGCTTCTTCGAGCAGCCGGGGCAGCTTCCTGGGCAGGTCTGCCTCCAGCTCGGTCTCGAAGCCCAGCCGCTCTTCGACCATCTTCAAACGCTGTTCCAGGGCGGCCGCCAGGCCGCTCTCGTCCAGCACAGCCGGGCGCAGCTCATAAATAAGCATACGGATCTCTCCCAGGGCGTCCTGGGCGGTGTGCTGGATGTTGGAGAGATTGCTCCTGACCGCAGCCACGTTCCCCGCGCTCAGCTGGCGTTCGGCGGCCCGGGCGTACAGCGTGGTGGCGTACAACAGCTGGTTGATCGAATCGTGCAGGTCACGCGCCAGGCGGGCGCGTTCTTCGGCAATGGCCGCGTTTTGCGCCTGGCGGTACAGGCGGGCGTGTTCGATGGCAATGGCCGCCTGGTTGGCAAAGGCCTGCACGGCTTGAATATCCTGCGACCCCAGGTAACTCTGGCGCTGGTAGACTTCCAGCAGCCCAAACGCGACTTCCTCGTTGATCAAAGGAATCGCCAACAAGACCCTTTCGTCCGGATCGGCGTTGATGGGCACCAGCACCGGGTCGCGTCGTTCCAGGACCTGTTCCGGTTCCCATTTCAACCGCGCCCCATCCTGGGCCAACTCTTCCAGCTTGTGGCCGGTTTGGTAAGCCACTTCCAGGGCGCGGCCTGGCTCGCGCAGCCGGATGGCACAGCCCATGGCGCCGGTGAGACGCACGGCCTCCTCGGCGATCACCGCCAGGACCTCCTGCAGCTCGGTTTTCTTGAGGATGGCCTGGTTGATCTGTTGCAGAATCAACACCTGGCGGAGCTGCTGGCTGGTCATCTCGTACAGGCGGGCGTTATCCATGGCCAGCGAGATAGACCTGGCCATCGAACCGACCGTCTGG